>JAGVOB010000023.1 GCA_020052955.1 Candidatus Omnitrophota bacterium
TATCAAAAATAAAATATCAAAATGACAATGCAAGATTCAAAATTTCTTTAAGACATCATCGTATTCAAAAGCAACTTAAAATTTTTGCATTTTGATTTGTGATTTTGATTTTTGCGCTTTGATTTTTGCATTAAACCCTTATTTACTTTACAATGCACTATGATAACCGATAAGTCCCTTCCTTTATGAGGTATAGGAAGGACTATCCCTTCTGGATAAGTTTCTTTATAGTTTTTAATATTTTATCCTTTGAAAGCCCATATTTATCAAGCAGAATATCTCTTTTTCCGTGCTCTATAAAAATATCCGGCAGCCCAATTAACTTTATTTTTTCAAACCTTATATCGTTTTCCTCTAATTCCTTAAGCAGGTAACTGCCAAAGCCCCCTTCAACAACGCCCTCTTCTACGCATACAAGAACCTTGCATGTCTTTGCCAGTTTTCTTATAAGTTCCATATCGTGGGGCCTTACAAACCTCGCATTTATAACGGCTGCCTCTATGTTCTCTTTTTCAAGGTGCTCGGCAACCTCCATACAACTGTGCACCATGCTACCTAAACCAACTATAACAACATCGTCTCCTTCTCTAAGGAGTTCTGGTTTCCCAAGTTCAATATCTGCGTTTCCGGAAGGAATATCTACGCCTGTCCCTCTCGGATACCTTAGCGCAATAGGGCCATTGTGAGCTATGGCGAAGCGAAGCATGCGACTGAGCTCTTCCAGATCTTTCGGAGCCATAACTGCGAGGTTTGGTATGTGGGATAAATACGCTATATCAAATAAACCGTGATGGGTAGGCCCGTCTTCCCCGACGATGCCAGAGCGGTCTATGGCAAATATAACATGGAGATTTTGCAGGCACACATCATGTACAATCTGGTCGTAGGCGCGCTGTAAGAATGTAGAGTATATCGCAATTACCGGTATAAAGCCATCCCTTGCAAGCCCTGCCGCAAAGCCAACCGCATGCTGCTCCGCCATCCCCACGTTAAACGCCCTGCCCGGAAACTCCGCTTGAAATTTATCAAGGCCCGTGCCCTCAGGCATAGCGGCGGTTATAGCAACTACCCTGGAATTACCCCTTGCAATATCGCAAAGAGAATCGCTGAACGCTTTTGTAAAACTAACATCCGACGAAGAGCTTTTAAGCTCTCCGGTTTCGATAAAAAATGGGGTTGCGCCATGAAATTTATTAGGGAATTTTTCCGCAAACTCATAGCCCTTGCCCTTCTTTGTAACCAGGTGTAAAAGAATCGGGATATTCAATGTCTTTATATTCCTGAATGTCTTTATCAAAAGCCCTATATCGTGCCCGTCGATAGGCCCGAAGTATCTAAAGCCTAATTCTTCAAATATAATGCCCGGCACCAATAAATTCTTCAGGCTCTCCTCAAGGCGCCTTGCCGCCCTCACAACCCTAAAGCCCAGTTTCGGTATCCTGCGCATCAGGGTCTCGACATCCTTTCTTATCCTGTTGTAGATGGGGCTCGTTACAACCCTGTTTAAATATCTGCTCATTGCGCCGACGCTGGGAGAAATGGACATCTCATTGTCATTTAATATGACTATTATATCCTTCCCGAGATGGCCCGCATGATTTAAAGCCTCAAGCGCCATGCCTCCCGCAAGAGAGCCGTCGCCTATTACAGCAATAACCTTGTTGGTCTTTTTAGAAAGCTCCCTCGCCGCGACTAATCCCAAGGCGGTTGATACGGAGGTTGAACCATGGCCAACAGTAAAGGCATCGTAAGGGCTTTCCTCCCTATTGGGAAATCCGCTTAAACCGCCGGACTGCCTTAAATTCTTAAATAATTCTTTTCTTCCCGTTAAAATCTTATGAGCGTATGCCTGGTGGCCTACATCCCATATTATAAAATCACCTGGCGCATCAAATGCGTAATGCAGGGCTATCGCTATCTCAACCGCTCCAAGACTTGCGGCAAGATGCCCGCCCGTACGAGAAACGGTCTCAATTATCAGGGATCTTACCTCTGCGGCTAACCGGGGAAGCTCCTCTATCTTTAAGCTTTTTAAACTATCCGGATAGTTTATGCTGTCTAAGAGTTTCGTCAATTTAATAACCTCTCTTTAAAATAAATTCTAAGATGGCATTTAGAACTCGAGCGCCCCTACCTGATGACTTTAGTATGAGCCTTGCCTCTTGCGTCAGCCTCTGTGCCTCAATATAAGCGCCCTGTCTTCCAAGCATCTTAGCATATCCGTCATTGTCCAATATGTCATCCACTATCTGAAATATAAGCCCCGCATATTCTCCGAACTTAAATATTCTTTTAACGTCGCTCTCTTTTGCGCCACCGCTGATCGCGCCTGCCTTTAGAGAAGCTGCTATAAGCATACCTGTCTTGTGTATATTTATATAATTAAGCGTGGCGGTATCAATATCCTTATTCTTTGACTGTATATCAACAACCTGGCCGCCTATCATGCCAAACGAGGATATGGCATGGGATAATTCATTTATGACCCTGAAACGCCTTTTAGAAAAACTGTCCTTTGATAAAATGCCAAAGCTTAGAGTAAGAAGCGCATCTCCTGCCAGTATGGCGGTTGATTCTGAAAATTTCTTATGGAGGGTGGGTTCACCGCGCCTTGTGTCGTCGTCGTCTATGGAGGGCAGGTCATCATGGATAAGGGAATAGTTATGTATCAGTTCTATTGCGCAGGCAACATCAATGGCGTCAGAGTCTTTTCCGCCTGCGCTCTGGCATGCGGCTAAACAGAGTATAGGCCTTATTCTCTTACCGCCTGAGAAAACAGTATATCTCATGGCTTTGTGTATCTCCTGCGGATAGTCATCCTCTTTCGGCAACAATATATCAAGACGCCTGTTTATAAGAGAAATCTTGCGCTTAAAGTAGCCTTTAATATTAAAACTACCTTTTATCTTATGAATCCTCCCCTTTTATTTCTTCATCCTGCGGCTCTTCAAAGTTTTTAAGTTTGAATTTACCCTGCGAATCTTTCATAAGCAGCTCTACCTTCTTTTGAGCCGCCTCCAATTTCTTCGTGCACTCCTTGGCTAGCCTTACGCCTTCCTCATATCTCTTTAAAGAATCCTCCAAAGAAAGGCTGCCGTTTTCCATGTCAAATACAATCTTTTCTAATTTTTTTAATGCCTCCTCGAATTTTATCTCACTCATAATAAACCTCCGGTAATATTTATATTAATCCAAAAATCAAAACGCAAGATAGCAATATAAAATTTTAAATTATCAATAACCCTGCCTGCGGCAGGCAGGCAAATCTCAAACATCAAATAATAACCAATGCCCAATAACCAATAAACCAAAAACGGTTTGATTATTGTTGCTTGGTTATTGTAATTTGGTGTTTGGTTATTCAATTTTATTCATACACCTCTTCAACTTTGCTTACTATATTTCCGTGGGCTAACCTCGTTTTAATCCTCTGTTCTTTTTTAATTCCTCTGATACTCTTAATAATTGTGCCCTCGGGATGGGCATAGGTTATGCTGTATCCCCTTGAAAGTATCGAAAGAGGGCTAAGCGCCTCGAGTTTTGAGACAATGGTTTTAAAATTCTCCCGTTTTATTCCTATTATATGGCTTATACCCGTTATAATATTTTTTGTCAATTCGTCTATTTTCTGCTGGTACTGCTGGAGGATGTTTATCGGCTTCAATAGTACGCGGCTTGTGGCTAACTCCCTAAGCGTTGCCCTCAGGTCCTTTATTCTGTGCAGGACCGCTGAAAGCATGCGGATTTTACAGTGTTCAATCGTGTTTATAAGCTCTTCCTTTTTGGTTATTACAAGCTCCGCCGCCGCAGAAGGGGTCGGCGCCCTAAGGTCAGCTACAAAATCTGATATTGTAAAATCCGTTTCATGGCCAACGGCCGATATAACCGGTATCTTAGAATTATATATGGCTCTCGCCACTACCTCCTCGTTGAAAGCCCAAAGGTCTTCGATGCTTCCTCCGCCACGAGCAAGTATTATGACATCGATTTTGCCAAATCTGTTAAAGTCGTCTATTGCGCCGGCTATCTCAATTTCTGCGCCCTTACCCTGTACTCTCACAGGATTTATTATAACCTCTATATTTACAAAACGGCGCCTCAAAATATTGAGTATGTCCCTTATGACGGCTCCTTTTGGAGAGGTTACGATGCCTATCGCACTCGGCAGCATAGGTATGGCCTTCTTGCGGGCATTATCAAATAACCCCTCTTTTGAAAGCCGCTCTTTAAGCTGTTCGAACGCCAAAGCAAGTGCGCCGATACCCATCGGCTCTGCTTTTTCTATATATAGCTGGTACTGCCCTCTATCTTCGTACAAAGAAATCTTACCCAGGCATAAGAGCTTTTGACCGTCTTCAAGTTTAAATTTTATATACTGCAGCGCCCATTTCCAAATCACACATTTTAAAACGGCGCTTTTATCTTTTAAATCAAAATAGGCATGTCCGGACGGATAGACCTTTAGGTTAGAGACCTCACCTTCAACCCATACGGAAGGAAACTCCTCTTCCAATAAAAGTTTTATATTCCTTGTAAGCTCGGTTACTGTATATATTTTTCTTTGATCTTTTTGTGACATAATTAAAACATAGTTATGGGTTATGGGTTATTAGTTTACATGTATTATTGTAAAGTTAAGTTTACAGAAATAGTAATCAGGCAACGGTTAGGGTAACGATACCCGTTTCGTAGTTAAGGTTAGGGTTACGTCTTTAGACTAAGA
>JAGVOB010000215.1 GCA_020052955.1 Candidatus Omnitrophota bacterium
GAGGCCAGATAAAATCAATTGATTTATCGACGAGCGATAGCAATTTCTCCGTCGAGAATATATGCATACGGGAGGGACAATTGGCGCACAGCCACCTAGCCCCCTCAAGGATGGTATGGGTGCGGTTTTTTGGCAGCGAATGTATAAAATTTTAGCGTTTTTTCCGCCATATCCTCTATCTTAAAGTTTGCCCAAACAAACTCCTTTGCATTTCTTGAAAGTACATTTGATAGTTTCTCATCATCTATCAACCTTATTATTGCATTTTTCAGGCTCTGGGGGTTGCGCGGTGAAACAAGAAGCCCTGTCCTTTCATCCTTTATCAGCGTATATATGCCACCGACATTTGTAGCTACTACGGGCTTTCCGCTGGCCATAGCTTCCATTATAGAAAGACCGAGCCCCTCCTGTATGGAGGGAAGTAAAAAAATATCCATAACGCTCAAGAACAACCTTGTATCCGACTGCGCCTCTATGAATTTAAATCTGCCGGATATATCGAGCTCTTTAACCTTCCTTGTTAAAATATCTTTATGGGGCCCGTCTCCTATCACAATGAATGCAATGTTATCCCTTTCCTTAATTATCATATTGGCCGCATCGATCATATAATCTATACCCTTTACGGGGCTTAGCCGGGCTATTGTACCTATCAATTTAAAATTTTTAAAGCCGAGTTTTTCCTTGAACGCACTTGTCTCCTCAACTGAAAAATCCTTGTTAAAATAGGCAACATCTATACCGTTGAATATAACTTCAATTCTTGACTTATTCACCTTAAGAATGTTCACAAGGTATTCCCTGACAGCATCACTTATCGCGATAACCCTCTTACCCCAGAGGCCGAATATCCTCCTAGAAAGCTTATTTCCAAAAAAACCATGGCAGGTACTTA
The DNA here is from genome assembly GCA_020052955.1 of Candidatus Omnitrophota bacterium. Lineage (GTDB taxonomy): Bacteria > Omnitrophota > Gorgyraeia > VGKN01 > VGKN01 > JAGVOB01. The sequence goes on from JAGVOB010000215.1 coordinate 896, forward strand.
CATACGGAATACCCGTTATCTTATAGACGAAAAAGCTTACCGTCTGAGCCACCCTGGTTTGCGCATGGATTATGCCAATGTCTTTCATAAGGGCAAATTTCTTAATATACATAATCACCCCGATAAGCTTGGGATTAAGCTCGCATTTTGTGTTCATATCTACGGATATGTGCGTAATACCGTTTTCCTGCAGGCTGCATACAAGGCTTCCTCCGGAGGAGGCCACATAGACATTTTCTCCTTTCGCTTTAAGAGCCCTTGCAAGATTTACGGTATAACTTGCTATACCGCCAATATTAAGATGAGTAGTAATTAGTAGAATATTCATAATTAAAATCTCAGCTTATTGAGTTTATTGAGTTGCTTGAGTTATTGAGTTCATTGAGTTACTTTTGTTTTTAACTCTATAAACTCAAAGAACTCTACGAACTAAAAAACTAACTTAACCTTTTTTTGACCGCATCAAGCACTTCCTCGGTTGTAATCTCGTTCATGCATTTTGGGTTAAGGCATATCCTTTTATAGCAGGGCATGCACTTAAAATCCTTTTTTATTAAAAAGAAATCTTTTGCCGGAGGCAGGTGCCTCTTCGGATCAGTGGGCCCGAAAAGAGCTATAAAAGGCGTCTTCATGGCTGAGGCAACGTGCATTGGCGCGCTATCTCCCGTTATAAATATACTGCACCTTTTAATAAGAGCGGCGAGTTCTAAAAGCGAAGTTTTTCCTACAAAATTTACAGGCTTCACCTTAGAAAGAGTTACAAACTTTTCTGCCAGATATACATCTTCTTCGCTTCCTGTCAGCACCGTTCTTATATTCTCCCTGGCAAGCTCACTAGAGAGGCGAATGAAGTTCTCTAACGGCCATCTCTTTGTCTGCCACTTGGCGCTTGCAGAGAGGTTTATGCCCACTAGAGGCTGCTCCTCTGATAGCCATTCTTCCGAAAGCCGTTTATCTATATACTTAAAATCCGACTCTCTGGGGAATAGCTCAAGGCTATAGTCCTCAATGTTTACTCCCATAATACCAAGAACCTTTGACTGATGCTCTACGGGATTTACAGCCTGCAGGCCAACAAATCTAACCCTATGGTTTAATAAAAAACTAAGCTTTCCATTGTCAAATCCATATCTTGAGGGTGCCCAGCTTAAAAACGAAAGCAAATGGCTGATTTTATTATTCTGATGGTCAATAACTATATCAAATTTGTATGATGAGAGCACGCGGGCAACTTCGAAAAGCTTAAATAAAAAACTGCCGTTAGGTCCATCAAGCACGATAACCTCATCTACATACGGGCAACTTTGAACTATCTGTCTGGATTTTAAACCAACCAATACGCAAATCTTGGCGTCAGGGAATTTTTTTCTGAGCGCTCTCAGGCTGGGTATTACCAGTATCACGTCTCCCACGGAGCTTATCTTTATAACCAGTATTCTTTTAATCGCCAGCGCTTCTTCGTATACCTTAATAGTCTTCTTGGCCATAATTTCTAAATCAAAATTTGCTTCGGCGGTTTTCCTGGCCTCCTTTATGAACGAGGCGGATAATTTCTTGTTCTGTAAAATCTTTAGAATTGCCTCAGCCATAGCCCTTGGATCTCCCGGCGCAACAAGCATGCCGTTTTTGCCATCGCTGATTATATCCGAGACCCCTCCGACATTAGTCGCGACGACCGGCACACCGCTTGCAAAGGCCTCTATTATAACCCTCCCGAATGCCTCCTGGGCTGTTGTGGCTAGCACTAGAAGGTCTAACCTGGACATTATTTTCGCTATATTCTGAGTTTCCCCCATAAACTCCACATTTTTATCAAGGCTCAATTTATTGACAAGGCTCTTAAGCTCTTGCTTATATTTAATTTTATCCTGCGGGGCATCTCCGACAATAAGAACCTTTACAGCTGGCATAATCTTTATCACCATTAAAAGAGATTTTATAAAAACCTTATGGCCCTTGAGGGGTGTCAGCCTACCTATCATGCCAATCGTGCGCCAATTTCCCTCTTTCTCAACCGGTGCTTTAAAATCAAACTGTTCGAGATCGACTCCGCGCCAAATAAGCCTCAGCCTTTCTAATGGAAGGTTAAAATCATCGACCATATGCCTTCCAATCGAGTTTGAGATTACTATTACAAATTTACCCCAGCACATCGCGCGGGAAAATATATGCTTTGAATAATATCCGTGACAGGTTGTTATAAATGTAGTCTCTGTTAAATAAGCGGCTACTGCCCCGATTATTGCGGGGACCCTGCTTCTTGCGTGCACTATGTCTATTTTCTCGTCCCTTATAATCCCTTTAAGCTTTCTTACGGAATATATTACCGAGAACAAAAACTTCTTATGGACCGGTAATTCGTAATGGATTATGCCACTAGCGGTAAGCGCTTCTTCCTGCTTTCCCCCTGCGGATACAACTACAGCCTTGTGCCCTGTCTTTACAAGCCTTTTTGCAAGGTCAATAGTACCCGTTTCTACCCCGCCGAAGTTTAGCTGCGGCAATATCTGAAGGATATTCAAAACATCCTCCCTAAAATATATTCATATATTTTGTCGGACCGGGCATGTCCGCTTATTTCAAAATTCCTAAACGAAAACCCTATTATCTCATCCGACAGCTTTGAAGGTTTTACAAGTTTTATAGCACCCTCTCTTGAAAGCTCATCTATTATAATTTTTTCCTTATACCTGCCCGAGAAAGATTTTCGACCGGCCTCAAACACGACAACAGGCTTCGCGGTACTGACTGCCTCCGATACCATGGATATGCTGTCTGAGGAGGTAACGATTATACTGCTTAAGCCCAGTATGCCGCCCATCGCCTCATCGGGGTTATTCTTATTCGCTATCACCAAAAGACCGCAGTTTGCAAAGCCGCTCAATTCCTTTTCAACCAAATCTTCAATAGCCGCTTTAGTGCGCCTGGAAGTCGTAACAAGAAGCGACGCATTTATCTTTAAAGAGGCCTCTTTAAGCTGTTCAATTATTGACTTAACTAAGGACTCCTCAAAATATGCGCGCTTGCTGTCTCCCCCCAGCAACAAACCAATCTTAATTGGCTTATCCTGCTTTAATTTTTCCCTGAGTTTAGCGGAGTTCGTATTTAAATATTCCTCGTCTATGAGGTTGGGACTCATCAGCACCTCAAGAACATTAGGGCGTGCCCGAGGGGGGCTATCATGTGAAGATATCACGGCTAAATCAAAATCTTTTAAGGGCGCAACGGAAGGCTTCATTATGATTATAGACTTTGCATTATTCTCTTTTTTTAATGCCAGGTTTAAAAGTTCCGTTGATGAACCGCACGATATTATTATATCTGCATATATGCTGGAAAATTTTAAAAAGCTATCCTCTTTAAAGGCAAATTTCAAAAATTCCAAATTCCCTTGAATACAGGGTAATAATACCCTGGCTAACACGCTGAAAACAAATCTACATAATTTATTCTTGAATTCCACCCTTACGATTTCTGCGTCAAAGCTGCCTTTATGAGGAAATTTGTCCTTATGAGCTCTCTTAAGCTGTTTAAGTATTGCCAAAGACTGATTTAAATGGCCGATTTTCCCGTCATCCAGTATAACAGCCGTTCTGTCCGGGCATGACTTCCATCTTTTATGAAGCCAGAGCCACTGAGAGGGATATCTTTTTATATAATCCTCCAGTAAACCCGTAAAAATCTGCAGCCCTTTTTGGCTGACCGATTCCCCATCTAAGCCTTTTTCTAATTCAATGGGATTTTCTATAAATATCTTGTGGTATGGGCCATTTTGCCGAGCCATAAAAACAGGAAGCACCACCGAACCCACCTTGTTTGCTATTTCAAAGGCGCCTCTTGGGGAGGACGTAAGCCTTCCGAAGAAGTTTACGAATACGCCGTTTCTTCCCGCATCCTGGTCTGCCAATATGCCGACAAGTTTATTCTCCTTAAGGCTTTTAAAAATCTCCTTTACGGATATTCCCTTTGAAACGGTGTGGGCGCCCCGCAGTTCTCTATATCTGTTTAAAAGCACATTTAATCGTGAAAGTTTCTGCTCCTTTACAATTATGTGTATAGGATGGCCTAAAATGGCCCCGGATAAGGCCAGAAGTTCCCAATTACCAAAGTGTGCCGCCAAAAGCACTACACCCTTTTTACGGGATACCGCCTCCTCCAGAATATCTCTATTCTCAATACTTACATATCGCTCAACATAATCCTTATCAATCTTAGGAAATCTCATAACCTCTATAAAACTCTGAGCTAAATTAAAATACACGCCTTTAACGATACGCTTTCTATCGCGCGGGGACAATTCAGCCTTAAATGCAGCTTTAAGGTTTGCGTATGCGATTGAGCGCCTCTTTTTATTTACCAGATAAATAAGCGCTCCGAATACCCTGGCGCAGCCCAGGGCGAACCTTAGGGGCAGCTGATTAAATACAAAACACAGCAGTCTAATTATTAAATAAAACAGATACTCTTTCAAAAAATGCCTCTTTATTTTCTGTAAGTGCAAGCTCCATTTTAACAAATACCAGCCTTATGCCGGCGCTGCTAAAAACACCCAAAAAATCCCTTAGCCTGAAAATATCCTTTTCCGTGGTTATAATTGTATCTATGCGTTGCGCTAAACATCTGCCTATAGAATCCTTTATTTCTCCGATATCAAATATATGATGGTCAAGAAACCTTAAGCTTATTTTTATTTTGAACCCCTCTTTTTTCAGGAGTTTCTCAAACGAATCGGGGTCTCCTATGGCGCATATTGCGCCTATATTTTTATCTCTTAAGGCGGATATATCTATTTCTTTTTCATTACCAAATTCATAGAGCCCTTTAAACAAGTGGGCTGAACACGCTATAAGAGAGGCGGGGTTTACCTTTCTCAAAAAATCCTTTAATGAGGTTACCTCATCCGCCAGGTTGGATTTGGTTATTACAAATATATCGGCGCGCTTAAGAGAAGAAAGCGGTTCCCTTAATGAGCCGGAAGGAATAAGGCTGTAATTTCCGAAGGGGTTTAAGCTGTTCACAAGAACAATATCCAGGTCCCTTTTTAACCTGAAATGCTGAAAGCCGTCATCTAAGATCAAAATATGGGGCTTCACTTCCCCCAAAGCCTCTTTTATTATTCTAACCCTGTCCTTACCCACAAATACTGGAACATTTTTTAGGTAACTCTTGAAAAGATATATTTCGTCCCCGAAATAACCTCCTTCGTTATCTGAAACAGTATCGAGGTTAAGCGCTATTGGGCTCTTTACATATTCTCCGCCATATCCCCTGGTGGAAATCGCAACCTTTTTTCCTTTCTCCCTGAAAAAATCTGCCAGGGTTATTACCATGGGGGTCTTGCCCGTTCCTCCCATCGTTATATTTCCTACGCTTATAACACTTAAGGGAAGCTTAAAGCTCCTGAATATTCCGGATTTATAGGCTATGCGCCTTGCATGAATAAAGAACGCATATATGCCGGAAAGAATAATCAGTACGGGTTTTAATATAAAGGTAACACCTCTATTTCTGAATATATTATAAAAAACGTCTCTGGATGACATGAACAAAAATCCTATCTAAATGCGACCACAATTGAATTTTAATATATTTATGATCGCATTTACCCTGTGGTTCGACTTCGCTCACCATCCCGAGTAAAATCGAGGGAAGTGTAGCGAAGGGTTTCCTTTTTCATAGAGATCCTTAGTTTTTAAGTACGGTGCTATAAAATTCATAAGTCTATCAGTTACGCCCTTATTCAAATCTACTGTTTCTTTGGCTTTCTTTCCCAAAAGCTGCATCCTGCCGGGATTTTTAATAAGGCTGGTAACCTCTATAAGCAGCTCGTCTGCATCTCTAACCTGAATTGCCGCTTTTTGATTCAAGAACAACCTGCTTATCCCACCAAAATTATCCATATATGGCCCGAATAGTACTGGTTTTGAAAAATAGGCGGGCTCTATGAGATTTTGGCCTCCATGCGGTATGAGGCTTCCTCCGATAAAAACGACGCTGGCAAGTTCATATATATACCTCAATTCCCCTATAACATCCAAGATTATTATATCCAGGTCAACTATCGCCCCAGCATTGAGCCTTGAATATAATTCTACATTAAAGCCATAAGATACGGCTTCTCTTTTAACCCTCACCGAGCGTTCTATATGCCTTGGCGCTATTAAAAAAAGTAAGTTTCTGAACTCTGATTTTAAACCCTTAAAAATTCTCAATAGCTCGGACTCTTCCCCGGGGTGAGTGCTGCCCGCTACGAAAAGCTGTTTTCTCTCTGAGTTTAAGTATTCCTTTATCATAAGAAGTTTGCCGCAATCATGGCTGGTATCCGGCGCAATATCAAACTTTATGTTACCCGTAACAAAAACCTTATCCTCAGGCGCTCCCAGTTTTATAACCTTCACCTTATGGGATTCGTCCTGCATGCAGAATAGGTCTATTTTATCCAATACCCCTCTCATCAAAGCTTTCACTAACAGATACCTCTTAAACGCCCGCTCTGATATTCTGCCGTTAAGCATAAGCACGGGTATAAACCGTTTTTTACAGGCTGCTATAAAATTCGGCCAAATCTCGGTTTCAAGTGCAATAAACAAATCGGGTTTTAGCCTATTAAGAAAGTTCTCCGCAATAAACCTTAAATCAAACGGAAAGTATATGACCCTGTCATTATTTTTGGCAATACGCCTGGCGAGGGCATTTCCCGTGATTGTGATAGTGGAAAATATAAAAATATACCCGGGATGTTCCCTGCGAAGGTTTTCAATCAGAGGTTTGACAGCGGAGATTTCTCCTACGCTGGCACCATGGACCCAGATTATCCCTTTTGCATTTAAATCCTTGAATATACTTTTTTTAACTTTTTTTAACAAAAAGAATCTATCAAATATTCCTTTGTGCAGTTTTCCTTTTATAAAAAAATAAGGAAGGCTTAAAACACTAAAAATAATTAAAATAAAACTATAAATTAAAAGCATTATGCCCTTGGGTGAGCTTTTTTATAAGAGTCCCTCAGGCGCTCGGTGGTTATATGGGTATAAATCTGTGTTGTGGAAAGATTTACATGGCCCAAAAGCTCCTGAACGCTTCTTAAATCCGCTCCTCTATCTAACAGATGCGTCGCAAAAGAGTGGCGCAGCGTATGCGGTGAGATTTTCTCCTTTGAAGAGATATTCTTTATATATTTTTCTATTATGCGTCTTATTGACCTTGCGCTCAGACGCCCCCCGGACTTATTTAAAAAAAGAGGCCCTTCCTCATTTGATGCCTTACGCGCTGAGAGATAATCTCTTATAGAGCGAAGTGCTCTGTCGCCAATGGGTACAAGCCTTTCCTTTTTCCCTTTTCCAAAAACCTTTACGGTGCCTCCTATGAAGTCCATGCTTTCAATGTTTAATCCCACGAGCTCGCTGACCCTGATGCCAGTGCTGTAGAGGGTCTCTAATATAGCCCTGTCCCTTAAGCCTAAATCGTCGCTAATATCGGGAGATTCAATAAGCTTTGTTACGTCGGCAACTGTTAAAAATATGGGAAGCTTCTTTTCCAGCTTGGGTGTGGATAAACCGCTGATAGGATTGCTCTTTAAATAACCCTCTCTGGTTAAAAACCTAAAGAAACTTCTAAGCGTCGCAAGCTTTCTTGCAATACTTGTCCTTGAAAAATTCCTTTCCTTTAATAGGGCAAGAAATCTCCTTAAGCTTAAGTGGTCTATGCTCTTTACGGGCCTATCGGCTATAAATGTCTTGAATAGCTCTAAGTCGATTTTATAGTTTATAACTGTGTTTTCCGAGTAATTCTTCTCAACCCTTAAATAGTTTATGAATTTTTCAATATATCTATCCATGTTTTTAGTTAAAATAGTTTATTGAGCTCATTGAGTTACTAGAGTTTATTGAGTCAATCGAGTTGCTTGGGTTTTTTGCGTTCATTGAGTTACTCGAGTTTTTGAATAAGAAATTATTGAACTCAAAAGACTCTACAAACCCAATGAACTCTATAAACTCAGTAGTTTGGATTTAACCATTTGTTGGTAATTTGTTTGACATATAACCGCAATTAGGATAATTTGTGCACCCAAAGAACATCCTGCCTCTTTTAGACCGTCTTTCTATAAGCTCACCATTGCAATTCTCATTCGGGCATTTCACGCCGCTTGAAATAGATTGCGCGCCTTTACATTCGGGGAACCTCGAGCAACTCAAGAATTTACCCCTTCTGCCCCACTTGATAACCATCACAGACCCACAGAGCTGACATTTCTTGTCCGTTGGTATCTGCTCTTTCTTTACGGACTTCATTTTAGAAATCGCCACCTGGAGAGTATCATTAAATTCCTCATAAAAGCCGCCTAAAAGCCCGGCATAATCTAATTTGCCAAGTTCTACATCGTCCAATTCATCCTCTAATTTTTTTGTAAATTCATAATCCAAAATTTTTGGGAAATGTTCCAGAAGCAACCGCGTAACGACTACCCCAAGCTCCGAGGGGGACAGGGTTCCGCTAAGCCTATTAACATAGCTTCTCTCAATTATGGTCTGTATAATAGGCGCGTATGTAGACGGCCTTCCTATGCCCATCTCTTCAAGGGCCTTTACCAGGGAAGCCTCTGTATACCTGGCAGGGGGTTTAGTAAAATGCTGACCCGGTATAAACCTCATCAGGCTAAGTTCCTCATTTATAGAAAGCCTTGGCAATAAAAGCTCTTTTTCCTTCTCTTCTGTCCTATAAACTATATTAAATCCAGGAAATATCTCCTGCGTTCCCGCCGCGCGGAACAGATAATCCCCTGTCTTTATATCAATGCTCGTTAAGAGATAAACGGCCGTTTTCATCTGGCTGGCTATAAAGCGGTTCCATATAAGCTCATAAAGCTTGTTCTGTTCAGGGGTCAAAAACTTCCTTAATTTATCGGGTGTTTTTAATACCGACGTAGGCCTTATGGCCTCGTGAGCCTCCTGGGCGTTTTGTTTTGACTTAAATATATTTGGAGAATCAGGGTAGTATTCCTTCCCATAGTTTTCTATTATAAATCTTCTGGCTTCTTTTTCCGCCTCATTGGATATGCGGACAGAATCCGTTCTCATGTAGGTTATAAGGCCTGTTGGGCCTTCTTCATCCAGCTCTATCCCTTCATATAATTGTTGAGCTATATGCATTGTTTTAGACGCAGAAAAACCCAGCTTATTAAACGAATCCTGCTGAAGCTTGCTCGTTGTAAATGGCGCCTGCGGCGTTCTCTTCCTTTGGCTGGTCTTTATGCCTGATACTATAAACCTCGCATCTTTAAGTTCGCTTAATACTGCGTCAGCTTCGGATTTCGTCCTTAGCCTTATTTTCTTGGCCTTATGCCTGTCAAGCCTGGCGATAAATTTTATTCCTTCTTTACTGCAAAGCTCTGCCTCCAGTTCCCAATATTCCTGCGCAATAAATATACTTATCTGGCCTTCTCTCTCCACTATCAGCCTTACCGCTACCGACTGAACCCTGCCTGCGCTGAGGCCCCTGCCGACCTTCTTCCATAAAAGCGGGCTCAGGCTGTAACCGACTATCCTGTCCAGTACTCGCCTCGCCTGCTGGGCCATAACCTTATTCTGGTCAATGCCCTTCGGGTTTTTAAACGCTTCCTCTACAACCTTCTTCGTTATCTCGTTGAAAACTACTCTGTATATATTCTTGCCTCTACCTATGGCATTTGCTATATGAAAGCTTATCGCCTCTCCCTCCCTGTCGGGGTCTGTGGCGAGGTAGAGATTTTTTTTGCCTTTCATATCTTTTTTAAGCTGGGTGAGTATTTTTTTCCTTGCAGGTATAACGATAAACTTAGGCTTAAAATCATCCTCTATATCTACGCCCATAGTGCTCTTTGGGAGATCTATTAAATGCCCCTGCGACGCAACTATCTTAAAACCATCCCCGATATACTTGTTTATGGTTTTTGCCTTTGCCGGGGATTCCACCACTACCAATGATTTTGCCAATTAAACTCCTCCTCCAACAAAATGCACTATCTCGATATTGTCCCTATTTTTGATAGTTATCTTGTCTAAAAAATCTCTTTTTATCATTTTATAGTTTAGTTCTACCGCGACCAGGCGCACGTCAATTTTAAGTTTTTTTAGAAGCTCTCCTATGGTTGTGCCGGCCTTTACCTTCCTGTTTTCGCCGTTTACCACCACTGTTATCATCATCTAAATGCGACCACAATTTAATCTTAACATATTTATGGTAAATAAAGCCTTCCATAACTCCTCGGGCTAAAGCCCGAGGTTTCCGTATGGCTCATACTGAGCGGCCATTGTTCATCCGCACCCTGAAGGGTGCGGTTTTCTGGCTGCGAATGTATAAAAACCAACCGATATGTTAATTCTCATAGTTAGTTTTATTTATATACAAAAAATTTGCCCGGGAGTTGTTTTATCAGGCCCTTAAGCTCTAGCCTTGCGGCCAGGGCTATTAATTCTCCTGCCGGCAAATTTAAAGCCGCTATTATCTGATCTAAATGTACCGGGTTATCATTAGAAAGCGCTTTTAAAAATAACTGCTCCTTAATATCCATGGTCGAAAAATCAGGCTCGGTTTCTTTGCTTAAATTCTTTTTTTCCGTGAGCCCCCTAAAAGGCTCTATCTCCTCTATTATATCCTCTATGTCTTCGACAAGCTTTGCGCCTTCTTTAATAAGCTTGTTTGTGCCGATGGAGCCGCTTGAACTTACATTTCCCGGCAGGGCAAATACCTCCCTGTTTTGCTCAAGGGCAAATCTCGCAGTTATAAGCGAGCCGCTGTTTTTCGCGGCCTCCACCACGAGCGTCCCGAGTGAAAGACCGCTTATTATCCTGTTTCTCCTCGGAAAATTTTCTCTGTTCGGAGGAGTTTCTACGGGAAATTCGGAGATAACCGCTCCAAAGGCGCTTATCCTCTCAAACAGCTCTCTATTCTCAGACGGGTAAATAACGCCTAGGCCGCTTCCTAATACAGCAATAGTCCTTCCTCCAGCCTTAAGTGCGCCTTTATGCGAGGCGCTATCTACTCCGCGGGCCATCCCGGAAACCACAGTTATTCCTCTTGCGGCAAGAACATACGAAAACTTCTCTGCCTGCGATAGGCCATAATAAGAGGGTAACCTTGTCCCGACAATGCTTATAGAAAGGCTGTCCCCCTTCTTTATAATACCCTTTACATAGATAATAACAGGAGGGTCGTAGATCTCTTTTAAATTTTTTGGATAATCGTCATCTAATATAGATAATACCACAAGGCCAAGCTTCCTGACGAGCTTCAGCTCTTTCTCTAAGGGGACCTCCTTTGAGCGCGACCTTATACTGCCTGCTAAAATCTCGTCTATTCCCTCTACATTTCGTAGCTCACTTATCCCTGCCTTTAATATATCTTTTGGGCTTTTAAAGTGTTCTACAAGACGCCTTATTTTAACAGGCCCAAGCCCGCTTACCATATTTAAACATAGCAGGGCCTCTAAATCTTCCACGGAATCATTCCCCCGCCGCCTTGGTATAAACCTCCTCCACCTTTTCAACCACTCCTTCTACCGGCAAGTTTGAGGTATCTACCTCGTAGTCGGCCTTTTTATAAAAAGGCTCCCTGAACTTCATAAGGATCCTTATCTTCTCCTTCGGGTCATCCACATTCAGAATCGGCCTATCAGTCATATATTTTAACCGTTCAAATATGACATCCGGTGTAGCGGTAAGGCATATAAGGATGCCCTTTTTCTTTAAATTATCAACATTTCCCTGATCTAAAAGTATGCCGCCGCCTGCGGATATGACAAGGTTTTCCCTGTCCTTTAATTTTTCAACAGCCTCCCTTTCCCTTTCCCTGAAATAAGGCTCCCCGTATTTTTTAAATATATCCGCTACCTTCATACCCTCTGCTTTTTCAATAAGCTCATCTATATCGATATGCTCATATTTCAGCCTGCCGGCGACTTCCTTGCCTACAAAGGTTTTCCCCGTCCCCATAAACCCGACCAAGACAGCATTCTTCATTGGCACCTCCGTTTAAAAGCAAAAAACAGAAGGCGGGCGACAGAAGTCAGGTTTTTTCTATCCTCTGCTATCTGTTTTCTGTTCTCTGGCTTCTGATTAATCTAAATTAAACCAACATTGCATTTTAACATTGGTTTAATTTATCCTGAGGAGCAAAGCAACGAAGGATCTCTTGGATGAGACCCTTCGCTTCACTCAGGGTAAATGTGCCTTTATGTTAAAAAGCATTATTGGGCACATTTAGAAGTTCTTCACCTGGCTTAAATACCCTTTAAAGTTTCTACTAATCTCTTCAAGGCTATCAGAGCCGAACTTTTCAAGATAGGCATCAGCCAGTATATACGCTACCACAGCCTCTGCCACAATGCCCGCTGAAGGGACTGCGCATACGTCAGAGCGTATAATCTCTGCATCTACGGGCTTCTTCGATATTATATTTACGCTCTTTAGTGGCTTCATCAAGGTAGATATGGGTTTCATAAAGCAGCGCAGCGCAAGCACAGAGCCCGTGGTTATCCCGCCCTCTAAACCGCCTGAGCGGTTTGTCTTTCTAAAAAATCCGCTCTGGCTATTATAATATATTTCGTCATGCACCTTCGAGCCAACCTCTTTAGAGCCTTGAATACCGTCACCTATCTCAACTGCCTTGATAGCCGGTATTGACATAAGGCCTCCGCAAAGCCTTGCCGATAACCTCCTATCGGGCTGGACATAACTTCCCAGCCCTACGCATAAACCCCTTACAACCACTTCGAAGCAGCCGCCGAGGGTATCGCCGTTAGCCCTTGCCTTCTCAATAAGGGCAATCATTTCTTTTTCCTTGCGGCTATCGGGACAGTTAATCAGGGATTTTTTTAAAAGCGCCTTTATTTTATCAAACGAGCTATACCCGGATACCCTTACATCCCCTATTGCCAAAACATAACTAATGATATCTACTCCGAAATTAGAAAGCAACCCCTTGCAAATCGCTCCTATGGCAACGCGCGTAGCTGTTTCCCTGGCGCTTGAACGCTCAATTATCGCCCTCATATCCTTTAAATTATATTTTAACGCTCCGCTCAAGTCCGCATGGCCGGGCCTGGGCGAAAATACCGAAGGAAGCCTGTCTATAGAGAAGTCCTTATTTTTAATTATAATTGAAATGGGGCTTCCTGTGGTTTTACCCTTGATTATACCCGATAAAATTTTAGCGGAGTCTTCTTCGATAGCCTGTCTTTTACCCCTTCCGAAAAAATGCTGCCTTCTGCGTAATTCCCGATTTATAAAATCAGGCGATATATCTACGTTGCTTGGCATACCATCAAGTATAGCTACCAAAGCCTCTCCGTGCGATTCACCACCGGTTAATAATCTTAACATAGCGCTCCTCCCTCTTTAATTATGAATTACGAATTATTAATTATGGTAATTATAAAAAATTTTCCCCGGTTTTTATTCTTGCTTCATAATTCATAATTTAATATATTCCAAACAAATAAGAGATAATAAAATTACCATAAAATATAGATATAGCCGCACCTATGGAAAGATACGGGGCGTAAGGGATAAGCTCTACGTTTTTCTTAATCTTTAAAATAATGCCCACTACCGAGCCAAATACGGGTGCTATAAAAAACGTCATTATAGCCAACTTCCATCCTATAAAGGCGCCTATCATGGCCAGCAATTTTACATCGCCACCACCCATGCTTTCTTTCTTAAATACTAAATTTCCGAATAGCCCAAGGAGATATATGATTAAACCGCCTACAAGTATACCGAGAAGCGAGCTTACTGAAGAATGCAGGCGCAAGCTAAATCCCTGTATCGAAGGAAATATTACGCTCAAAAGGAATCCTATAACTATCCCGCCTATAGAGAGCTCATCCGGTATTATCCTGTGCTTTATATCTATAAAACTTATTATCATGAGCGTGCAGACAAAAACGCTATATGTAAAAAACCTTACACCCAGGCCAAAAAATCTAAACAGAAGAACCAGCATGCTAGCAGTCAGAATCTCAACTATTACGTAGCGAGGCGAGATTTTCCCCTTGCAGTATCGGCACCTCCCGAGCAGCAGAATATAACTTATCACGGGAATATTGTCAAACCAGCAGATTGTCTTTTTACAGTGAGGGCAGTAGGAGCGCTTTGTTACGACTGTCTCTTCGATGGGTATACGGTGTATGCATACATTCAGGAAACTTCCTACTATAAGGCCAAAAATGAATACTATGACGCTTTGCATTTTGAAATTTCACCACACAATGCCTTCCTCATGACAGTAAGAGGCGGCTGTCGCTTCGTCCATAGCTTAAAGCTTAAAGCGCCCTGGAAGAGAAGCATGGCTAAGCCGTTAGAAAACCTAAGGCCTCTTTTCTTAGCGAGAGCCAGTAATCTTGTCATCATCGGGTTGTATATAAGGTCATATACTAAAACACCCTCTCTTAGAAGCTCACCGTCTACGGGAAGGGGATCGGTTTCTTTTAATCCTATAGGCGTTGCATTTACCAAAATATCCAGCCTGTCCTTAACAACCCTTACGCTGTCAACTGGAACAGCCTCGATATAGCACCTGGTAAATATTCGTCTTACATGCGCCCTTAAGCTATTTGCCCTTTCTTTAATAACATCACATATGAAAATCTCTTTTGGCTTAAGAGCGGCAATGCCGACGCATATAGCCTGCGCTGCGCCTCCCGAGCCGAGGATAAGGAACGATTTATTTCTGGGATTAAAACCGATTTCATCCAGAGACTTTATAAACCCGCGGCCGTCTGTATTATGGCCTATAAGCTTATCATTATCTACAACTACCGTATTTACCGCGCCGATTAAGCCCGCTTCTTCCGATAAGCTGTCCAAAAAATTCATGATATTTTTCTTATGCGGGACGGTTATGTTAAGCCCGCGGATACCCAGTATCCTTATAGCCTTTAGCGCCTCTTTTAATTTATCCGGAGGGATTGAAAGGGGGATGTAGGCGGCATTTACGCCAAGGTGTTTGAAGGCTGCATTATGCATTGAGGGCGACAGCGAATGCCCGATAGGAAAACCAAATATGCCGTAAATCTGGGTCTTTCCATTTATCCCAAAATCTGGGTTTATCATATTTTATCCCACTAAGTTCAAGTTGCTAATGCAAAAAGTTTAGTTTGTTCTAACTCTTTGTTATTAAAATACTTATTCTATTGCAATGTACCACAGAAAAGTGCAAGTAAATTTTGGGATTACCCCAACAAGCTTGATTAAATCTCGAAGAGATTTAATCAAGCGGCCCTTCGGGCAGATTTTGTCCCCCCTGCTTTCTTGCGAAAGCAAGAAGGGGGGACAAAATCTGGGTTTATTATTTCAGCTTTGATATGAGTTTGTTTATAGCATTAAGATATGCTTTGACCGATGCCTCAATCACGTCGGTTGACGCATATTTTCCCGTAGCAATATTCCCCTTTGACCTTACATGCACGGTTACTTCCCCAAGCGCGTCTTTTCCGGAGGTAACCGCCTGAATAGAATAATTTTTAAGTTCTCCCTTGATGCGGGTTATCTTATCTATCGCCTTGTAGCAGGCATCTACGGGACCGTCGCCGGAAGACGCCTCATTGAAAACGCCATCCTTGGATTTAAGCTTTATCGTTGCGGTAGGAACGGTATGTGTGCCTGCGCTAATATGAAAATATATAAGCTTCCATGTCTGCGAAACCTCTTTTAACTTACCATCGATAATCGTCTCGATATCCTCGTCGTATATAAATTTCTTCTTATCCGCCAGCTCCTTAAAAAACCTAAACGCCTTCTCAAGTTCGGATTCCCTCAGATTAAACCCAAGTTTCTTTAGCCTATCCTTAAAGGCATGCCTTCCGGAATGTTTGCCGAGGACAATACTGCTTGAGCTCAGACCAATTTCTCCAGGCTTCATTATCTCATACGTAGTACACTTTTTTAAAACTCCGTCCTGGTGTATGCCGGACTCATGCGCGAACGCATTTTGGCCCACTATTGCCTTATTAGGCTGTACAATCAGGCCTGTGAGCTTTGAAACCAGCTTGCTTGTCTTATAAATTTCACCTGTATTAATGGAGGTTAAAAATCCGAAGAAGTCTCTTCTGGTTTTAACAGCCATTACTATCTCCTCAAGAGAGGCGTTCCCGGCACGCTCTCCTATGCCATTTACGGTACACTCTATCTGCCTGGCGCCATTCTTAATCGCGGAGAGCGAATTTGACACAGCAAGGCCTAAGTCATTATGACAGTGCACGCTTAAAACCACCTTATTAATATTGGGCACGTTGCTTTTTATATTGCGTATAAGATCGCCGAACTCATCCGGCACGGCATATCCGACCGTATCGGGAATATTTATAGTTGTCGCCCCTGCATCTATAACAGCCTCTATTACCCTGTATAAAAATTCAGGCTCGCTTCTTGAGGCATCTTCGGGTGAAAATTCTATGTTATCGATATATCTTCCGGCATATTTTACGGCCCAGCTTGCTATATTTAATATCTCATCCTCGGCTTTTCTTAGTTTGTATTTCATATGTATCTTTGATGTCGCCAGGAATATATGAAGCCTCGGATATTTTGCTTTTTTTAAGGCTTTAAGCGCTGTATCCATATCCTTTTTAATGGCGCGTGCCAAAGCGCATATAAAGGTTTTTTTAATACTCTTTGCGACGAGGCACACTGCATCAAAATCACCGCTTGAGGCTACGGGAAAACCCGCTTCAATTATATCTACCCCAAGCCTCTCAAGCTGCATGGCAAGCTCAAGCTTTTCTTTTGGCTCAAGGCTTGCTCCGGGAGACTGCTCACCGTCTCTTAAGGTAGTGTCAAAAATTATAATTTTCTCCATCACATTAAATTCAAAATGCAAAGTGCAAAATGTAAAATGACAATCCAAAATTCAAAAATTTTAAACATTCTAAATATTTATGTAACATTTTATGTAACATTTTGATATTTGATTTTTGATATTTGGATTTACTCTCTCATCCACGGCATCATTTCGCGTAACTTTTGTCCGATTTTTTCTATAGGGTGCTCATCGCCCTCTTTTAGCAATCTGTTAAAGTTGGGCCTGCCTTCTTCATTTTCCTTAATCCACTCTCTGGAAAATTTGCCCTTTTGTATCTCTTTCAATATCTTCTTCATCTCTTTCCTGGTCTTATCGGTAATTATTCTTTTTCCGCGGCTTAAATCGCCATAACAGGCCGTATTGGAAACCCTGCGGCGCATACCGGATATACCCGTTTCCTGAATAAGATCGGTGATAAGCTTTAGTTCGTGCAATACCTCAAAGTACGCTATCTCCGGCTGATATCCTGCCTCCGTTAAGGTATCAAATCCTGCCTTTATTAACTCGGTTACGCCCCCGCACAAAACCGTTTGTTCTCCGAAAAGGTCTGTTTCCGTCTCTTCTTTGAACGTTGTCTCTATAACCCCCGCCTTGGTCGCCTTCAAGGCCTTGGCATAAGCTAAAGCCAGCTTCAATGCATCGCCCGTAGCATCCCGAAATACCGCAACCAGAGACGGCACGCCCTTGCCTTCTTCATACATACGCCTTACTAAGGCACCCGGGCCTTTGGGTGCAATCATAAATACATCCACCTTTTTAGGTGGTTTTATTTGTTTAAAATGAATATTAAAACCATGCGAAAAACATAACGCCTTTCCCTTTTTTAAGTTTGGCTTGATGGATTCTTGATACACCTTCGCCTGAATATGGTCCTGCGTTAAGATCTGAATGATATCAGCACATTTGGCCGCTTCATCCGCCGAAACAGGACTGAAACCGTCGTTCTTTGCCTGTTCATAATTAAGGGTGTTCTCGAGTTCCGATATAACTACGCTGCATCCGGAATCGCGCAAGCATAACGCCTGTCCCCGCCCCTGGATACCGTAACCGATTATTGCTATTTTCTTACCTTTCAAAATATTCAAATCCGCATCCTGATCATAGTAGATTTTTACCATCTTATATCCTCCTCGTATAATATATGTTATAGAGAACAATAACCAATAACCAAATCACAATAACCAAATAAGCTCCAATAACCAATTTTTCAATAACCAAACAGTTGGCTTGGTTAATTGGTTATTGGGTATTGGTTATTATTTGGTGTTTGAAATTTGGTGTTTGGTTATTTTCATGTTGTTACCTCACTTTATATATATCCCCTAACATAATAGAAGCTACGCTATAACAACTCTTCCCGTCCTTACCAATTCCTTAATGCCGAATCTACTCAGCACCTCAAGCAACTCCTTAATTTTTTCCTGCTCATCCACAGCCTCAATAATCGCGGTATCGCCTTTGTGCTGAATTATCTTAGCTATATATTTACTCAATATGCCCTCCAGCCTTGCCTTGTCCTTTGGGGAGTAGTTCACCTTAACCAATATAAGCTCGCGGTTTATATGCTCCTTCTTGGTAAAGTCGGTTATAGTTATCACATCTATGAGCTTATTCAGCTGCTTCTTAATCTGCTCTAACACCTTTTCATCCTCTGCCTCCACCACAATAGTCATATAAGAAACAGTGGGATCTAAGGTATCAGATACAGCAAGTGAGGAAATATTATATCCTCGCGCACTGAACAGACCCGCAACGCGCGCTAATACGCCGAACTTATTCTCCACCAGGACTGATATAGTATGTCTCATTTGCTCCTTCGTCGCAATTATTAATTATAAATTACTAATTATGAATTTTGAATTCGTAATTCATAACTCATAATTCATAATTAAATCTACGCCATCCCGCCTATCATGCGATTG
This sequence comes from Candidatus Omnitrophota bacterium, assembly GCA_020052955.1. GTDB lineage: Bacteria > Omnitrophota > Gorgyraeia > VGKN01 > VGKN01 > JAGVOB01. The sequence goes on from JAGVOB010000215.1 coordinate 19,657, forward strand.
ATGGCTTCGCCCGCAGGGACCATAGGATAAACATTCTCTTCAGGCTCGATATGAAAATCGATAAACACCGTGTTATCTATAGCTATGGCCTTTTCGATCGCCGGGCGCACCTCTTCTTTCTTTGTAACTCGTAAACCTGCCGCGCCGTAGCTCTCGGCCAATTTAACAAAATCAGGATTATAGATACGGGTATAGGAATAGCGCTTTTTATAGAATAGCTCCTGCCATTGCCTGACCATACCCAAGTATCCGTTATTCAATATGGCCACCTTGATATTTATCTTGTTAGACACACAGGTGGCTAACTCTTGTATATTCATCTGTATAGAGCCGTCACCGGCTATATCAAAAACTATTTTTTCAGGGCAACCCACCTTAGCGCCTATGGCTGCGGGAAAACCAAAACCCATTGTCCCTAATCCTCCGCTTGAAATAAATGTGCGCGGATAACCGTATTTATACCACTGGCAGGCCCACATTTGATTCTGGCCGACTTCAGTAGTAATAATTGCCTCTCCCTTTGTGGCTTCATAAATCTGCTCAATAATATACTGGGGTTTGATCTTCCCGCCATCTTTATAGGCCAAGGGATATTTTTTCTTCCAGGATTCAATAGTTTTAAGCCAATCGGACATATCGGAAACTTGTTTGATCTCTTCCAATAGCTGCCCCAAAATATTCTTGGCATCACCCACAATAGGAACATCCACCCTTACATTCTTGCTGATTGATGCAGGGTCAATATCAATATGTATAATCTTGGCAAGGGGCGCAAAGGCATCCAGCCTTCCGGTAACCCTATCATCAAAGCGGGCACCTACGGCAATGATTAAATCCGCATCCATTATGGCGTGATTGGCGTAGGCAGTTCCGTGCATACCCAGCATGCCCAGAGAAAGCTCGTGCGTACCCGGAAAGCCGCCCAGACCCATTAGCGTCATCGTCACAGGCGCCTTTATCCTCTCGGCCAGATCCTTCAACTCTTTATGAGCGCCCGAGGTAATAATCCCTCCTCCCGCATAAATCAGCGGCCTTTTGCATGCTGTAATTAATTTAGCCGCCTTTTTAATCTGTCCGGGGTGGCCAAAATAAGTAGGCTTATAGCCTCGAACAACTATTTCCTCCGGCCAGACAAAGTCTGCTTCATACTGTTGGACATCAACGGGGATATCAACTAATACGGGCCCGGGGCGGCCGGTTGAGGCTATATGAAACGCCTCCTTGATAATACGCGCTAAATCCTTTACATCCTTTACCAGGTAATTATGCTTGGTTATGGGGCGGGTAACGCCCGTAATATCAGCCTCTTGAAAAGCATCGTTACCTATTAAGAATGTCTTCACCTGCCCGGTAATAGCAATGAGCGGGATAGAATCCATATAGGCATTGGCAATGCCCGTAGTAAGGTTTGTTGCGCCCGGGCCGCTTGTGGCTATGCATACGCCCGTTTTACCGGTAGCCCTCGTATATCCATCCGCGGCGTGCGCAGCGCCCTGTTCATGCCTAGTAAGGATAAACCTTATATCTGAATCATAAAGGCTGTCAAAGATAGGCAAAACCGAGCCTCCGGGATACCCGAACATAACCTCAACGCCTTCGCGTTTTAATGACTCTATTAATATTTGTGCGCCGGTCATGTTAGTTCTCTTGAGTTCGTTGAGTTCGTTGAGTTACTAGAGTTTATTGAGTCAATTGAGTTGCTTGAGTTTGTTGAGTTAATTGAGTTGCTTGAGTTCATAAAGTTTATTTGAGTTTATTGAGTAAAATCTGTTATAAATCCTGATAAAATTTTACTATCTTTTGCGTTTTGATAAATCATCTTTACCAAAACTCTTGCCTCCTGCCACGCCTTTATATTCTCAAATCTCTCTATCTTCATTACTCTATAAACTCTATGAACTCAATTACTCAAGCAACTAACTCTACTAACTCAATATTGCCCCTTTATCCGCCGAGCTCACTAACTTGGAATAACGCGCCAGATAACCCGTAGTAATCTTAGGAGGAACAAGCTTTAAGCCTTTAAATCTTTTTTCAATCTCGGACCTAGTCAATCTTACATCCAATCTCCTGTTGGGTATATCAATTGTTATTATATCCCGGTCTTTTAAAACCGCGATAGGGCCTCTTTTTGAAGCCTCGGGAGAAATATGGCCGATACAGGGACCCTTTGTGCCTCCGGAAAACCTGCCGTCAGTAATCAATGCAACAGACTCATCCAACCCCATTCCGACAATCGCGGCTGTGGGTGCAAGCATTTCGCGCATTCCGGGGCCTCCGCTGGGGCCCTCATAGCGAATAACCAAACAATCGCCCTTTTTTATTTTACCGCCTAAAATCGCCTGCATAGCCTCTTCCTCGCGGTTAAAAACCCTCGCCCTGCCCGTAAATTTCATCATAGATGGATTCACCGCTGATTGCTTAACCACTGCTCCGTCCGGAGCAAGATTCCCAAACAAAACGGCTATACCGCCCTGTTTATGATAGGCACGCTCAATAGGCCTGATTACGTCCTCATCAAATATCTCAGCCTTATCGGCAATATCAAAAATCCTCCTGCCGCTAAGAGTTATTGCGTTGTTCAGCTTACTCTTTAGCCTCTTTAGCACCGCCGGGATGCCTCCCGCATACTCAAGGTCTTCCATAAAATGTTCGCCCGACGGCTCCAGATTTGTTATGTGGCATATACCCTTGCTTATCCTGTCAAATGTTTTAAGGTCTAACTTTATGCCTGCCTCGTGGCTTATGGCCATCAGGTGCAAGACAGTATTGGAAGAACCTCCCAACGCCATATCCACAACAATGGCATTTTCAAGAGATTTCCTGTTGATTATATCTAAAGGGGTTATGCCGCGCTTTACCAGCTCCACGATGCGTTCGCCGCTTGCCTGGGCAATTCTGCGCTTCTTTGCTGAAACTGCAAGGCCGGTTGCGCAGCCTGGCAAAGACATCCCCATTGTTTCTGTAAGGCACGCCATGGTATTGGCAGTATATAAACCCTGGCACGAACCGGCTCCGGGACAGGCCTCTAACTCCAGGCATTCCAATTCTTTCCTTGAAATATCTCCTCTTTTCGCGCGCGCCAGCGCCTCGTATGTATCGTGGACAAAGGCAAGCTTTTTCTGGCGGAAGCGGCCGGAAATCATAGGGCCGGCAGTAACAATAATCGCCGGTATATTCAAACGCGCCACGCCCATAAGCATGCCCGGAGTAATCTTGTCGCAATTTGTCAAACACACAATACCGTCAAGGCTGTGGGCGTTACAAACCGTTTCGATTGTATCCGCCAGTATCTCTCTTAAGGCCAGGGGATAGCACATGCCCAGATGGCCCATAGCAATCCCGTCGCAGATACCAGGCACGCCGAAGAAAAACGGCACGCCGCCGCCGTAGCAAATCCCGCGCTCAATATAGCGCTCTAAATCCCGCATACCGATATGGCCGGGAATCAGATCCGTAAAAGAGGTGGCTACCCCGATAAAAGGTTTACCCATGTCTCTCTTGCTTAATCCCGTTGCGTACAAAAGCGCCCTGTGGGGCGTCCGTTCAAGTCCCTTTTTTATGGCATCGCTTCTCATTCTTTATCCTTAATGAGTCCGCCTTAGGCGGACGAATTAATCCCGAGTCCGCCATAATTTGTGGCGGACGAGGGATCTGTTATTATAACTCATTCTTTAGCAGGCGGATGGAAAGCCGTACAAAAACCCTTCAATTCCAGTGTCCCGCAAGTTTGGATGTTGTTTAAGTATAACAAGTAACGGAATATTGTCAACATATTTGAATACCCCGATGGCAAGCATCGGGGCCTGTTTTTCTTGATTGGATACTCAGTGTTGACACTGCACGTTCGCTCCGCTCAGTGTCCCTCGAACAGTCCCGAGCAGGGCGAGGGAAGAGCGACAAGCCATTTAAGCCCTTCGGGCTTACGGCTCTGACTCTCCAATGACCCCGCATTGGCGGGGTCGCCGAATGTGTCAATTATAAAATAGGCCATATTGAAAAAAAATACTCTTTTTATCCCGATTTTGCAATAGAAAAATCCGCCACGAGCGAGTGCGAAGCCTACCTTTAGGTATAGCGAGTGGCCGCACAGTCAAATTCGACGAGAATTTGGCTGGCTTTGTGGGGTATCCCAAATTTTGCGCATGCACAAATTAGTGCCTGCCCGCCTTTGGCGGGCGAGAAAAATCCGGGATTACCTTGCAAATCCGACAAAATCCTCATCGTATTTTGTCGTGCAACCCCTACGGGGCAAATTTTGTCCCTCTTCTTGCTTTCGCAAGAAACCAGTGGGGACAAAATTTGGGTTTAACGTAACGCGCAAAAACACTCAGAAAATACGTAAGGGATAATTTTAGAAGGGGCTTAAATAAAAACCAGACAAGAAAATTGCTTCGCGATTAGGCCATTCCTCTATACGATTTAGGAAGGCCTATCCTTTTTAGGATAACTTTAATCCCCTGACGGGGAGGGTTCCCACTGCGATTTTCAGTGGTTAGACCCTTCCTTTAAGACCCATCCTTTAGTCCCTTCCTTAGAGAGGTATTAGGAAGGACTATCCTTTCTGGATTAGGAAAGTGTTCTATACTTTCCTATGCCATGGAAAAATTTTGGATGGGTATTATTAAATAAAACCAACCGATATGTTAAGTCTCATAGTTGGTTTTATTTAAATGCGACCATAAATACATTAAAATTCAATTGTGGCCGCATTTAGCTTAATAATTGCATACTCTTATGGAGATAAATTACATAAAATGTCAAAATACAGACCGCTAAAAGCAGTATGCCTATAACAACCCTGTACTTAGAACTTGCGTCTTCAAGCGTTGCTACCGTCTTAGCCAGCCTCTTCGAAACGGCAGAATAAGACTTTGGCGCGAAGACAATCATTATACCAAAAACACCACTTATTATAGCAATTACATAAAATAATACTATCATGTAGCCCTCCTTTTAATGAGTCCGCCTAAGGCGGACGAATTAATCTCCTTTTGTTTTTACCTACCTAACAGTTTTCTTCAACTTCTCATTCAGCCTGTCTATCTCTGCTTTCAAGCTGTCTATCTGCGTCTGTTGTTCCTGGACTGCCCTTACCAACACCGCCACAAGATTACCATATGATAGGCCCTTTTGGCCTTCAATGCCTGAAACTACCTCAGGGATTACTTTTTCAATCTCCTGAGCAACAAACCCAACTTGGTGGGTACCGTCGCTTTTCATATCATATTCCCTCGGCTGCAATTTTAAAACCTCGCTTAAGCCGTATTTAAGATCTCTGATGTGGGTTTTATAAGAAACATCAGAGCCATTTGTCCACACTCCGGCAGTGGTTACATAGGCTCCGGCACTTGTATGTATAGGGTAAGAAGGGTTACCAATTCCAATACCCACTCTATCCCACATTCCTATAGTCCTGTTAGACGGACCTTTACCAACTATCATAAGGCAGTTATAATTGCTGGCGGGGGAATTAACTATCTTGGGCCAGGGCTGTTCATCCGACCATGTAGCCTCGGAGCCAAATTTTATCTGCGCCGTATCGAGCTTCGTATAATTTCCATAAGGCGCAGGATAGTAGGAGGTAAGGGTTACGGAGTCGGCAAAGCAGATTCCTATAATTAAGAATATGGCTATAACCGTAACGGTTTTAATCAAATTTTTATACAATCGGATTTTATTCATCAATAGTTTCATTTTTTAACCCTCTCTTTCTCTTTAATGAAGCTCCACGGCTTAACAGCCGTGCCTGCACGCCGAAGTGCGTTACGGCACGCAGGCGTGGTTTCTGACTTTTCGGTCTTCCGCTCATGGAGCGGAATCCCGCCCGAAAACCATTCATCCGCGCCTTTAGACCCATCCTCTAAAGGTACTAGGATAGTCTATCCCTGTGGATTAGAGAAAGCCGCCGATTTTAATCCCGCCTTTGGCGGGACGGTGGTTTTCAGCCTGAGGCTGATCCGCCTTTGGAGGAAATGCCACCGTAAGCAGCAAACCGCTCGCCCCGTTAGAAAATTATTTTCTAACGGGGTTTACAGATTATCTTTTATATATTCCACTCCATTCCTGAATATCGCAAGGCCGTCGCCTTCGGCTTTAGGTTTTTCTCTTGTCCATCTGGGATGCTGGTGGCTAAAGATGTGGCGCTCGGGATGTGGCATAAGGCCGAAAATCCTTCCTGTATTATCGCATATTCCTGCGATATTTTCCACTGAGCCGTTGGGATTATGAGGGTAACCGGCCAAATTCCCCTTTTCATCCACATACTGAAAAACTATCCGGTTATTCTCCTTTAACTTATCTAAAACGCCTTTATCCCTTGGCACAAACTTTCCCTCTCCATGCGCAACCGGCAGGTATATTATTTCTGGAATATTGTTTGTCCATATACATTTTTGATTTTTGATTTTTGATTTTTGATTTTTCAAATACACCCAACGGTCTTCAAACCTCGCTGAATCATTTATGGTAAGGGTTGCCTGAATACTTTGTGAGCCGTTTAAATCAGGTAGAAGTCCTGCTTTAACCAAAACCTGAAAACCGTTACATATACCGATAACAAGTTTTCCGTCATCAATAAAGTTTCTTACATCTTCTCCCAGTTTATTCTTTATCTCATTTGCAAGAATTTTACCTGATGCAATATCATCACCATAGGTAAACCCGCCGGGGATTGCAAGTATCTGGTATTCCGAGAGGTCTTTTTCTCTCTTGATAAACCTGTTTATATGGACTAACTCTGCGCTTGCGCCTGCCAGTTTAAAGGCATAGGCGGTTTCTTTGTCGCAATTCGTACCAGCGGTTCTTAATATTAGAACTTTCGGAATAATCATAATGTGAGAGTGTTGAAAAAGTCTTTCTTTTCAATGCTCTCATCCGCCTCGGGCGGAGACTTTAGTCTCGACGAGAGATCTTTCGGCAGATATCGGAAGACTGCGTCAAATAAAGGTTTTGCAACAGCCATCTCAAGTCACAAGTTGATTTTTTACTTATAACTTGTAACTAATAACTTATAACTGTTTTTACGGGTTCCATGTATCCGTGCCATTGGGATTAAGGACGCCTGTATCATCTATGGTGATGTATTCGTTCTGGTTTGTCCCCTGCCTTCTGGTCGCCCTCGCCGTAAATGTTGTGGAACTGGCGCTTGGTATTGTATAGTCGAAGCTCCTGTTTGAGTCTGAGTTAGGCCTTCCTATGTGGGGTATAAGGTTGTTCATATTGTTTGTATAAGTGGTGTTGTCTGACTTGTATATCTTCTCAGCCGCCCTTATTGACTTAAGCATAAGTTTTCCCTCCTCCCCCCTGCCCTTTTCCACATACCTCGTAAACTGGGGTGTCATGATAGCGGCCAGTATTGCAATTATCAAGACTGTTATCATAATCTCTATAAGCGTAAAACCCCTAAGAAGAATAGCTTCTCTGGAATATCTAGAGAGTAACATTTTTTTTCTAAGGTTTGGCTTCAACAAAAGTATTTCTCCTTAATGAGTCCGTCTTAGGCGGACGAATTAATCCCGAAGCTTAGGTTGAAAATATTGAACCCTCTGGAATTTCTCGGGGGAGATTTTCAGCATGTTTAAGCGAGGGATCTATCTTATTTACAGTATTTTGTTAAAAAATATTTTCGTTTGAGATTATTTTTAAAATAGTAATAGTCATAACTTTTGCGGCATCATAACTTACGTAATTTCAATGC
>JAGVOB010000099.1 GCA_020052955.1 Candidatus Omnitrophota bacterium
CCCGTTAGCGCTACGTTAGGACGACTACTTTAGTAATGGGATTTGAAGGGAGCGAGCGCCGACCTATAGGGAGGAAAAGCAAGCGCCACGATAGTGGTGCGCAGCGACAGTCCTTCGACTTCGCTCAGGATGTTTCTCCCTCGCTTTCCGCTCGGGATGGTGAGCGAAAGTCGAACCAGAAAGATGGTGAGTGAAATCGAACCACGAGCGGGTGGCCAACCTGAAGGCGCCAAATCCCGTTAGCGATGCCATAATAACAATATTAAGGATGAATCTTGAAAAGATAATAGGGAGCATAACTGGTTAAGGTAGACTTTTTTTACATAAGTTTCTAAAAGGTTATTTAAAGTCAAGAAATATTTTGACAAAAATAAATCAATATGGTATATTCAACCTTCACGTCCATATTATATCATCGTCGCATATAGATATTATTTGCAATAAAGAAGCGGGTACCCACTCTTCCTTAGAGTCACCTATATTGGCGTATGGCAATGCATAGAGTCAAACAGGGTATAATTTTTTTTATAGCGCTATCCTTCCTTACTTTTTTTACCACCGGCTGCGCCAAAAAAAATAAGGGCCCTGTGCCGGTTGAAATAAAGGTTGCGTTTTGGGGCGCACCCGAAGACATAGAGATAATAAAAACGGTTGTTAGTAACTGGCAGGTTAAACATCCCGATATAAAGGTAAAATTAGAACATACCCCTTATCCCGGCTACCTGAGTAAAATACTCACCCGAATAGCCGGAGGAGCCCCGCCCGATATAATATGCACAGAGACTAATCTTTTTGTAAATTTTTTCTATAAAGACGTATTTCTGGATATGACCCCTTTTATCCTGCAGGATACGGAGTTTAAGCTTGAGGATTTTTTCTCTGAGGCCATTGATAGATTTTCGGTAAGCCAAAAGGTATACGGTATACCGCGCGATACAGCTCCGTTTGCCTGCATATTTTATAATAAGAAACTATTTGACGAAGCGGGCATTCCGTATCCTACGGATGACTGGAACTGGGATGATTTCCTGCAAAAAGCGAAGAAGCTTACAAGGGTAGAAGATGGCAGGATGGTACAATATGGTTTTTACGGATGGGCGTGGCAGAATTTTGTATATTCAAACGGCGGGCGTATTGTAGACAGCGTGAAAAATCCAAAGAGGTGTTTGCTGAATGATACAAATGTTATCGAAGGTATAAAATTTTATGTGGATTTGATACATAAGCATAAAGTAGCTCCCGCACCCCTTGATCTGGGAAATCTTGGAATTGGCGCGCAGCAACTTTTTATGAGCGGAAGATTAGCCATGTTTTCTTCGGGGATTTGGGAAACGCCTATTCTCAGAAAGATAAAGGATTTTGACTGGGATGTGGCCATGTTTCCTAAGGGGCCTAAGGGGATAAGAGGTTTTGGGACGGGAGGCTCCGCTTATTCTATACTAAAGACCACCAGCCACCCTAAAGAATGCTGGGAAGTTATAAAATGCCTTGCCGGCAGGGATGGCCAGATTATGCTGGCTGAAACAGGCCTTGCCCAACCTGCTATAAGGGATATTTCAGAGGGAGAGCATTGGGCAGGAAGCCCGAAAAAACCCCTGAATAAAAAGATGTTAAATGAAGCAGTTAAATACGCACAATATGACCCCTTTCATCCCAGATGGAGGGAAATACAGGAATTGTTTATAGACCAGGAATTTGATCTGGTGTTTAACGGTACGGAGAAGGCAGAGGACGCTATAGGTAAGATTTTGCCTAAAATAAATGAAGTTTTGAAGTTATCCGATAAATAGAAGGAAAAATGCTTTAAATGGAGATATTACTAAACAACAAGGCGAGAGCCTTAACAAACAATGAAGACGCGGGTTTCAAAACCGTATACGGGTATTTCTCGGAAGATGGAAAGGAATTTGTTATCACAACACCTTTTACCCCGAGGCCATGGATAAATGTAATATCAAACGGAGACTATAGCGTTGTTGTATCCCAGGCGGGAAGCGGGTATTCATGGAAGGGAAATTCCAATATAAGCAGGCTCACCACCTGGGTTCAGGACTTAGTGAGAGATAATTATGGTAAGTATATATACATAAGGGACAACGCGGATAATTCTTATTGGTCTATAGGGTATAAACCCGTCTGTTCTCCATATAGTTTCTATGAGGTAAGGCATGGAATGGGATATTCCATAATTACCAATATAACAAGGCAGATAAATGCTCAAATCAGGGTGTTCGTGCCAAAGGGTGAGCCGGTAGAGGTATGGTATCTTACGGTAAAAAACGAATCAGATGTCTCAAGGGGCTTAAGCCTTTTTACATATCTTGAGTGGTGTTTAGGAAACGGGCTTGATACCCATAGGGAGTTTCAGAAGACTTTTATTGAGACGGAGTATAACGAAGCGCTGGGATATATTTATGCAAATAAGAGAGCGCAGCTTGTGCCAAAATTTATAAGCACAGGGTTTATCGAACTTCCCTTCGAGGGATTCCATTCTTCAAGCGTAAAGCCTTCTTCTTTTGAGACCGATAAAGAAGCCTTTATAGGAAACCTTAGAGATTTTCATAACCCAAAGGCGGTTGAGGAAGGCGCCCTCACGCGCCTTACAGGTAAATGGAATGATGCAATCGCGTCTTTACAGATAGATTTAGAACTTGAAGCCGGAGAGGAGAAAGAGATAGTTTTTACTATCGGAGAAAGCAAAAATAGAAACGAAAGGGAAAGGCTGGTTAAGAAATATAAAGACCCGCGCCTTGCTATAGCAGAACTTGACAGGGTAAAAAAATTCTGGCATGATTTATCTTTAGGCCTTGAGGTAGAAACTCCGGAGAAATATTTAAATTTTTCTGTAAATACATGGCTTAAGTATCAGACAATTTCAGGCAGAATCTGGGCCAGGGCCGCATACTTCCAGCAAAGCGGAGCCTACGGTTTCAGGGACCAGCTGCAGGACAGCCACATATTTCTTCCGCTTGAACCAAAGCTTACTAAGAAGCAGATAATCTTGCATGCAGAACATCAATTCAAGGATGGTTCCGTATTACACTGGTGGCATCCTATTGTAGAGGTAGGGCCAAAGACAAATATAACGGATGACTTCCTGTGGCTTGTATTTCTTACATTGAACTATATTGAGGAAACACTGGATTTTTCTATACTTGAAGAAAAGGCAAAATTTATAGATGCCCCGCAGGCAACTTTGTATGTTCATTGTATAAGAGCGCTGGAGTTGGCGCTCTCCAGATTCAGTAAGAGAGGCCTGCCCCTGATAGGAGAGGGAGACTGGAACGACGGCTTAAGTAACGTGGGACCTGAATGGAAAGGTGAGAGCGTGTGGCTGGGGCATTTCCTGTATGGGTTACTTTTAAGGTTTATTCCTCTATGTGAAAAGAAAAAAGATAAAGAGATGGCAAAGCGTTATCTAAAAAGAGCCTCATCTCTGAAGAAAGCCATAAACAAATACGGCTTTGACGGCTCCTACTTTATACGCGCAACCAAGGACGACGGCTCTCCTTTAGGCTCAA
>JAGVOB010000173.1 GCA_020052955.1 Candidatus Omnitrophota bacterium
GCATTGAAATTACGTAAGTTATGATGCCGCAAAAGTTATGACTATTACTATTTTAAAAATAATCTCAAACGAAAATATTTTTTAACAAAATACTGTAAACGCTTTAATCCAAAAATCAAAATGCAAAAATCAAAATTACAATGCAAAATTCAAAATTTAACTTCTGAGCACCTCTTGCCGCTTATCTTTTTACTTAATTTTTGCCTGCCCGCCGCTTTGCCTTGGCAGGCGGGGATTTTGATATGTCATTTTGATATTTAATTTTTGATATTTGAATTTAAGATGATAACTCTATTAAGTAGGCAACGCATTATAGAATGGCACAATTAGGTCTTTATGTAGGCGCGAGGTATGTAGATGTAGTTGAGGTTGCAAAGACTGTCACTGGCCCTAAGATTACCAACTTTGGCAGGAAGGATTTATATTCGAAAGATACCACATCCGTGCCTACGAGAAGGGCAGGAGCCCCCATGTCACCACAGGAGCGTATAACGTCCACCATAAAGGCCCTGCTCAAGGAAAAAAAGATAAAATCAAAGGAGGTTATTTCCGCCCTACCCGCTGAAGCCGTGACTGTAAGGTTTTTTGAGATGCCGAGGCTTCCCCAGAAGGAATGGGAAACCGCTGTTAGGTTCGAGGCAAAGAAATATATCCCCTTTAAGATGGAAGAAATAGTTTCGGATTTTCAGGTTATAGAAAACAAGCTGGACCCGAAAAAGATGAGCGTTGTATTTGTTGCAGCCAAGAGAGAGGCATTAAATAACCAGATGTTTTTATTGAATCAGTCGGGCTTGACGCCCATTGGCATAGATATAATCCCCTTCGCTTTTAAGAGGCTATTCCAGTTTACAAAAGAGCTTGTCGATGAAAAAAAAACAGCTATCATGGTGAATGTAAGCCAGAGTGTGGGCTTCATAACTGTGTTGAAAGAAGGAGCGCCATGCCTTACAAGGGATGTCTCTATAGCCGGAGATAGCAAGGAGGTATTATACGAAAGCCTTATGGGAGAGCTCAGGCTATCTATAGGATACTTTGAGAGGCAGTTTCCTAATTCCGCGGTAGAGAGCTTAATAATTTGCGGAGAAGGGGATTTCGAAGGCTGGGATGTGACGATGTCTAACGAGCTGAAAGTCCCCGTAAAGATAGCCAGCCCAGCCAAATCTATAAAAGGTGCTGAGAATATGACCAGCGGGCTTGAGATTGCCGCAGGGCTTGCGCTAAAGGGTTTTCATAAGATATCGGGCCGCGATATAAACCTTATAGCGAATATAATAAGCGCTAGGTCGCAGCAGAAGCTCTATGGAAAGGTTATTATAGCAGAGGCGGTTATCGCGATTTTAATTTTATCTTTTATGCAGAGTGCAATGTTGGGGAAGGTCAAGAAGACAAAGCGCGACCTTAGCGAACTTGAAAAGGAGGGGGCTAAATTTACCGGCGATTTAAGCATGATGAGCGTCCCGCAGCTGCAGGAAAAGAAGGATGAAACAGAGAAGAGGCTGGGTATATTTAAAGAGTTTGTATTGAACAGGGTTTACTGGACGTTTAAATTCAGGGATATTTCTAAAATGCTTCCGGATAACTTATGGTTGTTAGAGGTTGCATTGGACGAAAGGGCTAGCGGGGGAGGAAGCGGGACTGAAAGGTATCTTATAATAGAGGGTGTATCATGGGTGAGGGATAAAGCCGCCAGTAATACCACCGAGATGGCAGTTATAAATACCTATCTCACAAGTATTAAGAATAACGCTGACTTTCTTGCGGGTTTTAGCAGGATAGAAGGCATAAATATAGAAAAGTATAAGATAGGCATCGCTGATGCGACAAAATTTCGCATAGTCTTTTCGAATAAAAAATAGGGAGCGTTATGGATCTTGGGTTTGATTTAAAAAGATTAAATCTGGAAGATATAAAGTCAAAGATTAAGCTTGACCAGAATACCGCTGTAATTATAAGCGTGGTGATATTTATAGTAACATTTCTAATATGGAAACAGTTTATATACAGGGTAGAGAAAGAGGAATCCGATAAATTAAGCCTCGAGATTCAAAAGGTTGAATTTAGGAACGAGGTTGGAAAACTAAAAAGTGTTCTGGAGTCGTATGAGGGAAAGATACCGCGCATAAACGATGTCTCATGGCTACTGGACAAGGTGGTTGAGATTGCCGATAAGGCGCATATAAGACTGACATTTTTTGAGCCTATGGGCAGTGAGGACTATGATAAATATACGCGGGTCGCGGTAAGGATAAAGATATTTACCACGTTTCACGATCTGGGGATATTTATAGGTATGATAGAAAGCTCTAATAGGTTTATAAGGATAAACGGCATAAAGGTGAGTAATGATATCAAGTCGAATGCTGCCGAGGCAGAGCTTATTATAAGCGCGCTTGTTTTAAAGGTGAATAGATAAATATGGGTGACGAGGCTAAAAGCAGCGAACAAAATAAACAGGTTTTAATAATAGTAGTTATCGTAGCTGTATTAGGTGCCTTTTTATTTTTCAAGATGGCCACTAGCTCCAAGGCTCCGTCTCAGGGAGGAGCAGGCAGTGGCGACATGAAGGCGGAGAACTTAGATCCTGTAAACGTGGGTTATGTGCCCGAAGGCCTTAAGGACCCGTTTAAATTTCCAAGGGAAATGTTCAAGTCTGAAGACGGTCAAACGGATGGTACGGGTTTTTTTGAGGATGAACCAGTTGGAACTAAAGCGGTTATAGAGCTTCCTCCTATGACCGTAAAAGGTGTTGTTCTTAGCGATACCCCCACCGTTATTATAGACGGTAAGGTGATAAAAATAGGCGAAAGTATATATGATGCAGTGGTGAAGGAAATTAGTAAAGATAAGATAATTGTTGAATATAAGGGCGAGACATTTGAATTATCCACGCCTATTATGACTGGTTCCGGGGCAAGTTTTGAGAGTATCCCCGACCTGCCGCAGCAGCAGGGGGATACTCAATTGCCGACCTCGCAGTTATCCGGGCAGCAGGGGTTTTCTTCAGCCACGGCCACGCAGTCAAAGGTTAACATTGCAGGGAGTGTCATATTTGATAGCTATAAAGGCGGGCCGATAGTAGTGATTGCGCGTGCACCGGCAGTAAAAGATATTAAGGTTACCCTAAATGCACCGGGCCCCTTCAGCATAAGCCTGCCGGCTAACTGTGGCAATGCATACCTGAGCGCGATAAACGTTCAGGAGAATAAATCCCTTGCGCAGCTTCCTTTTGGTTCTTATGCCAAAAATCCCTTAAACGTGGGCAAGGATGATATGAGCGGTATAGAGATACGATTACAGGAAAGCCAGATAGATAAGAAAGATAAAAGTTAAATACAAAAGAGATGATGTTATAATAGATCCCTCGTCCGCCACAAATTATGGCGGACTCGGGATCAATTCATCCGCCAAAGTTCTGTGGCGGATTCATTGAGGAGGTGCGTTATGTTAAAAGGGGCCTCGGGGTTTTTTAGAGTTGTTTCTTATTTAATAGTTTTGACTTTTGGCATCCAATGTTCGGTTTTTGCGCAGGAGGCACAACCGGCTCCCAGGGATGCGGGCAATACCTCTATCTCCACCTTCATAAAGGGTAAGTATCAGCCTAAGGAAAACCCCTTTGCAAAGCTTAAGCAGAAGGTGTACATGGACTTTCAGGATGTAGGGCTTAACGAGATTCTAAAATTATTCTCCCAGCAGTCCGGCCTTAACTTCATAGCTTCAGATGAGGTAAAGCAGAGAAGCCTTACATTATATCTTTCCGGCGTGAGCGTAGAAGAGGCGTTTAACTCCATAATGAAGGCGAACAGCCTGACGTATGAAGCGATAAGCGATAGCATATTCATCGTGAAGGAATCAAGAAGGCCTAAGATAGACACGGTCACAAGGGTGTTTAATATTGATTATGCACAGCTGGCGAAGTTTGCAGCCGATGGCTCGGAGCAGGAGATAACCACCGGCATAAAAGCCATACTAGAAAAATTAATTACAGAATACGGAAAGATACAGATAGACGCTAGGACAAACAGCCTCATAGTAACCGAGATACCTGACCAGATGACACTGATAGAGGAGATGATATCTACCCTGGATACAAGGACCAAACAGATTCTAATAGACGTTCAGATAATAGAGACAACCCCGGGCACGGCAAGAAGGATTGGTTTTGCCTGGGGAGAAACGTCCGTAAGTTATACTGGACCTTCGACTAGTAGCAAGTTCCCCCTTAACAGGAATAGGTATCTTAATGATACCGCTGCAAAAACCGCATCTATGGGAACTTTGTCCATGTCCTCATTTTCGATTGTCCAGCATATGATAGAGTCGTTCACAGATGTAAAATATATAGCCAGGCCGAAACTTTTGACAGTGAACAATAATCAAGCCGAGCTAAGCGTATCTGCGGACCAGGCAGTTGGTATTGCAAGCTCCTCCTCCTCGGGGACAGGCCAGACAACCGAAACAGCGGAGAGAATGGAGATAGGTGTGACGCTAAAGGTAACCCCGCAGGTTAACAAGGATAATTATGTGACCTTGACCTTAGAGCCTGCCGTAAGCCGCGCGGTAGCATCGCCATATTTCTCACAGTTTATTGACAGGCACACCCGCTCCACCAAGTCAACCGTTATGGTAAAAGACGGAGAGACTATAGTGATAGCCGGACTTATACAGGACGAGGATAGTAAAACAAGCCAGCGCGTACCGTTTTTAGGCAGTATTCCATTACTCGGAAATCTGTTTAAATATGATAATAAAAGCAATTCTCAGAGAGAGCTTATGATTTTCCTCACCCCCCATATTCTAAGGGAGGATGTGGTATATGACGAGATTCCGCGGGAGCAGGAGAAGCGCCAGGAGGTTTCATCCGGAGTCAATTCGACCGGCATAAAGCCAGAAGAAAAATCCCTGCCGCAGGCGCTGGAACTTAAGAAGGGCATAGTATATCCTACTCTTCGCGAGCAGGAAGGTTTTATCAAAAATAGTGCGGTAAAGACTTTAAGATAGATAAGGAGTTAATGTGATAACAGATCCCTCGCTTAAAGCGCTCTCAAAATTTCCACAAGGAAATTTTGAGGCAAAGCTCGCCCCGAGAAATTAGAATAATTTCCGGGACTAAGTCCTTGAAATCGCTCGCTTTCGGCAAGCGATTTCTAAGGGGGATTAATTCGTCTGCCTCTGGCGGACTCATTAAGGAGGTATGGCAGCTTGTTAAGATCTCGCGAAAAAATCGGTGAGATACTTGTAAAAGAGGGTATTATCACCGAGGCACAGCTTGAAGAGGCTATAAAGGCCCAAAAGGAGAACTCTGCTTATTCATCTTTAGGGGAGACTATGATAAGCCTTGGTTTTATTCAGGAGAAGGATATCGCGATAGCCCTCTCAAAACAGCTGAACGTGCCATTTTACTCAATTGAAAACCAACTGTTAAAACCCAAAAAGGACCAGGGCCTTGAGGAGCTTATCTCGGAAGACCTTGCCAGGCAGCTGAATGTGGTGCCCGTAGAAAAAGAAGGCATGGTACTGACAGTCGCGTTTATAGACCCTACGGATATTATCGCTATTGACAACCTGAAAAAGATGACTAAATGCGATATAAAGCCCGCCGTAGCCACAAAGACTGACTGGACTCAGGCTGTTGACAAACTCTACCGCGGAGACAAGGACGAATTCGCGGAGGTTCTCCAGGAGGCGCACGACGCCGCAGAAAAGATTGAGATGACAGAGATGTCTGACGAGTCGTCCGAAGACATTGATAAGATTATGGCGCAGGCGGGCCAGGCGCCCGTGGTTAAGCTGGTCGATATAATTATAAAACAGGCGGTTGAAAGCAAGGCGAGCGATATACACATAGAGCCATTCCTTAAAAAAACCACGCTGCGCTACAGGATTGACGGTGTTTTATACGAGATAACCCCACCGAGTTCGCAGCTTCTTCCTGCCATGGTGTCCAGGATAAAGATAATGTCGAAGCTGGATATCGCGGAAAAACGCCTTCCTCAGGATGGAGGTTTTGGCGTGAAACTTGCAGGAAGGCAGGTTGACTTCAGAGTTTCTACGGTTCCCACAATCCACGGCGAGAAGATCGTAATAAGAATCCTCGACAAGGAGAGCGTATCGTTGAAGTTGGAGGATCTGGGTTTTGAGCCCGACGATATTGAGTGGTTCAGGCACGCGATAAACTCGCCCTATGGCCTTGTGTTTATAACAGGCCCTACCGGAAGCGGAAAATCCACGACGCTATACGGGGCGTTAAATGAGATAAGGTCTCCGAAGAAGAATATAATGACCAGCGAAGACCCCGTTGAGTTTAAGCTGGACGGTGTAAACCAGGTTCAGGTAAAGCCCCTTATAGGCCTGACATTCGCGTCTGCTCTGAGGGCATTCATGAGGCAGGACCCTGATATAATTATGGTTGGAGAGGTCAGGGACTTAGAAACAGCAACGATATGCGTCAGGGCGGCACTTACAGGGCACCTTGTTTTAAGTACGCTCCATACAAATGATGCGCCTACCACTATCACGAGATTGGTGAATATAGGGGTTGAGCCGTTTCTTGTGAACTCGTCTTTGATACTGATTGTTGCCCAGAGGCTTTTAAGGCGCCTCTGTAAAGACTGTAAGGAAGAGTATGCATTGACAGAAAAGTTAGCGGGTTTATTAGAGGTGGGCACGAAGGTATTTAAACCAAAGGGCTGTGATAAATGCCGCGGCACGGGTTTTAGGGGAAGGACGTCAATACACGAGGTTATGGCGATAAACGAAGAGATAAGAGAGCTTATCGGGCAGGGCGCGACCTCAGCCGCAATAAGGGATGCCGGTTTAAGAAATGGGATGAGGACGTTAAGGCTGGACGGTATGGTAAAGGTAAAGAAAGGTGTGACCTCTATTGAAGAGGTATTAAGCACTACATTCGGTTTGGAGACGGCAGACAGTTAATCATATGCTGCCCTGTCTACTAAATAACATTATCATTAGAAATTCAAATATCAAAAATAAAATATCAAAATGACAATGCATTCGCCGAAAATTGTGGCGGATTGTATTTTGATTTGTCCCGAACGAAGTTCATCCACAAGAAAAGCTTCGGGATGCCGAAGTTCAACTCGGTAAGTTACTACATTCGGCATAATTTTGATTTTTGCCTGAGGCGGGCACTTTGATTTTTGCATTAAACCCTTATTTACTTTACGAGGCAATATGCCATTATTTGAATATACATATATAGACGGTTCCGGACAATCCGGAAGGGGCCAAATGGAGGCGGCTTCAAGCGACGAGCTAGCCTCATCCCTGCAGAGGCAGGGTTATGTGATTACCTCTATGACCGAGAGGACATCAAAGGCTTCTGCTAAGGGAAGGGGGGCTATAAAGAGAAAATTGAAGGGCAAGATGGGCGAGGATGACCTCGTCCTTTTTGCGAGACAGCTTTCAACCCTCCTTGAGTCGGGCGTAACACTCCTAAGAAGCTTTAACATATTGCTCAAGCAGATAGAATCAAAGCCCCTTTACCTCGTGCTTGAGAGGATAAAGTCGGATATAGAGGCAGGCCTGTCCTTAAAAGATGCCGTAGCAAAACACCCTAAAGTATTTTCAAAGTTCTGGGTTAATATAATTGAGGCGGGCGAGGCAAGCGGCCAGCTCCCCTCCACATTAGCGCAGCTTGCAGGCTACCTGGAGGCAAGCGGTGCATTCAAGAGAAAGGTTATATCGGCCCTGATGTATCCCGTAATCCTTGCAACGGTCTCCGGCGGAGCCATCCTTGTTTTTGTTATGAAGATTATCCCCGTTTTTACAGGCATATTCAAGGGGTTTGACCTTGAACTTCCGGCCATCACTAAAATGGTAGTGGGCTTAAGTGATGTCCTCACAAAGTATTTTTTATTTATGGCGATAGGCACCGGGGCCTTTGTGTTTGCGTTTAAGCAGTATCTAAAAACAGAGACAGGCAAGTGGCAGTTTGACTCCTTTTTGCTTAAAGTGCCTATCATAGGCGACCTGATTTTGAATATGTCAGTAGAGAGGTTTTCGACTGGCCTGAGCACGCTGATAAAAAGCGGCTGCCCTATCCTTCTTGCCTTGGATATAGTCGCAAGGGCTGTGGGAAACAAACCTATCGAGAAGGCGCTGGATAGCATCAAGGAAAGCGTCAGGGCTGGAAAGACTATCTCCGAGCAAATGGAAAAGACCGCTATTTTCCCTCCCATGGTGGTCCAGATGATTAGCGTCGGGGAGGAGACAGGCCAGCTTGCCAAGATGCTCGAAAAAATATCCACATATTATGCAGAAATAGTAAATGAATTGGTCACAAGGCTTACCACTGTATTCGAGCCGATTCTCCTTGTTCTTATGGGAGGCATTATAGGGTTTCTGGTTATAGCCATGTTTTTACCCATATTTAAGCTAACAGACATCGGCTCTAAATGAGGTCTCTGAAAAACCCTCTAAATCTATATCAGAAACCTCTGATTACAGAGATTTTTTCGTCGATAAAATAATCGCTGTAATCAAGTTCTTTCCCATTGCACAAAAAGTGGGAAAGAACTCTAAATAATTCTTGATCTACAAGGAAATTAAATAGATCCTTCGTCGCCACAAATGGTTATGTCAAATGGCTCCTCTCGGGACAGAGGGGCAGGATCAAGGAAAATCCAAGAGCGAGGTTTTTCTTTATAGCATAAGAAGTTATATTACCTAATCCAGAAAGGATAGTCCTTCCTGATACAACTTAACCCTACAAGGGTAGACCATCCTGATACCTTTAATCCAGAAGGGATAGGCCGACCTCCTTCCATTAAGGTCGGGCCTTAAGGATGGGTCTTAAGGAAGGGACTAAGATTCCGCAAAAGTTTTTGCGGAATCAAGTAAAATTTAAACGCCAGCTGGCAA
>JAGVOB010000074.1 GCA_020052955.1 Candidatus Omnitrophota bacterium
AAGATAGGCAGCAAAAGGTGTTCAGAAGTTAAATTTTGATTTTTGCATTGTAATTTTGATTTTTGCATTTTGATTTTTGGATTAAAGTATTATTTACTTAATAAGACAATATCCTACTGTATTTTCCCTATCAGCGCATCAAGCAGCTGCTGTTCGTTTTGTATAGTCGTAATGGCAATTATATCGTCCTGTGGTTTTAGCACGGTTGTACCCTTGGGTATTATTACATCTTCTCCCCTGATAATGGAAACCAGCACTGAGTCTTCGGGCAGTTTTATATCCATAACCTGCTTTCCGCAGACAGGTGATTCCTCTGCCAAATCCACTCTTACTATAGCAAGTTTTCCCCTTTTAAATGTCATAAGGTTTACAAAATCCTTAAATGAAACCTCCTCCTCTATTATCTTTGCTATTATAGCGGTAGAATCGATAGGCACATCCACGCCAAGTTCGTTAAATGAATGCTCATTTCTTGAATCATTTACTCTTGCGACTGTCCGTTTTATGCCAAAGGTCTCTTTCGCTAGCTGGCATATTACAAGATTATCCTCATCGTGCCCCGTAACGGCAGCAATTACATCCGCCTTATCTATTCCTGCTTCTTCCAAAAACTTGGTGTCGCAACCGTCGCCGTTTATTGTTATAACATCCAGTTCTTCCGCTATCTTCTCGCATAACTCCTTATTCTTCTCTATCACCCTTACCACGTGTTTACCCTTGGTTAGCCTTTTGGCAAGGTAATAACCCACATTTCCGCCGCCGACAATTATAATACGCATCGTTCCCTCCAAATAAACTTTAGAAACTTAAATGGGTGGTAAGGTTGGTGTTATAAATCCAAAATTCAAAATGCAAAAATCAAAATTACAATCCAAAGTCCAATCCGCCACAATTCTTGGCGGATGAAATGTCATTTTGCCTGCCCGCCGTTTTGCTTCGGCAGGCGGGGATTTTGATTTTTAATATTTGGATTTAAAAATAATACTACAAGCATAACCTTGACAGGACCCATTTTTATATTAACGCTATAGTCCAAAAAACTCTCTTACTTTTTTGAGATTTATAGTCTTCACAACCCCAAGAAGAATGTCATTTTTTTCTAATTTTGTATCAGGCCCGGGTATGGCAATACCCTTCTTCTTAAGGATAGTAGCAATCAAAAATTCTCCCGGTATATTAAGCTCAGAGACAATCTTACCTACAAATTTTTCTGTTATCTTTATCTCTATTACCCCCAGTTCTCCACTTTCTATAAGATAACTTGTAAAATGGCTTTCTATGATTTTATCCCTTATCATGGCAGCCAATAAAACCGTTCCACTTATAACATCAAGCCCTAATTTATGATATATGTGCGCCCTCTTGGGATCATATATCCGTGCTATAACCTTTGGGATCTTAAACATCTTTTTGGCAATCTGAGCAGCCATTATGTTGGTATTATCTCCGTTGGTAACAACACAGAAGGCATCCGCCTTCTCTATGCCGGCTTCTTTCAAAAGTTCTTCATCGCAGCCATTTCCCGCAAGTGTTATACCATTAAAGGTCTGCCCCAGCCTTTCAAAAGATTTTTTATCATTATCCACTACGACTACATTATGGCCTTCGCCGGAAAGAAGCTTTGCAAGCTCCGAGCCCACCCTGCCGCAACCAACTATTACTACGTACATATAATTCTCCTTAATGAGTCCGCCCGAGGCGGACGAATTAATCCCGAGCCCGCCATAATTTGTGGCGGACGAGGGATCTGTTATCTCATCATCTCCTATATTTAAAACTCAAATGACAAAAAAAGGATTCATTTTGTGCTTTGAACTTTGGTATTTGTCATTATTTAAATAAACTATTTTTAATAATGAACGATGCAAATACTATCGAAACCATCGACATAAGTTTAATAAGTATATTTAAAGAGGGCCCTGAGGTGTCCTTAAATGGATCACCCACAGTGTCTCCTACGACAGCCGCCTTATGGGCAGGGGAACCCTTGCCGCCATATTTACCGCCCTCTATATATTTCTTGGCATTATCCCAGGCCCCGCCTGAATTTGCCATCATTATTGCCAGAACAAAACCAGATACGGTCGCGCCGGTCAAGAATCCTGCCACCGCATCTATGCCTATCAGAATCCCCACTGCAATAGGCGTGATTATCGCCATAAGCGAAGGGATGACCATTTCCTTCTGCGCGGCAACAGTTGCAATTGTAACACAGCGGGCATAATCTGGTTTGGCTTTGCCCTCCATTAAACCTGCTATCTCTTTAAATTGCCGGCGCACCTCTACTACTATCTTACCGGCAGCCCTGCCAACCGCGCGCATAGTCATTGAGCAAAATAAGAATGGCAGCATCCCGCCGATAAATAAACCCACAAGTAAAGTAGGGTTCATAAGGTTTAGGTTCAGCTCCTTGCCGTATAACAATAACTGATCCCGATAAGCTGCAATTAAGGCCAGCGCAGTCAAGGCTGCCGAACCAATGGCAAAACCCTTGCCTGTTGCAGCGGTGGTATTGCCTAAGGCATCCAATGCGTCTGTTCTTTGCCTTACCTCGGCAGGTAAATGCGACATCTCCGCATTTCCACCGGCATTATCAGCAACCGGCCCATAGGCATCGGTAGCTAAGGTTATACCTAATGTGGATAACATTCCTACGGCAGAGATAGCTACTCCGTAAAGACCGCTATTAAAATTGGCTGCTCCGCCCGATAAATAGAAACTTGCCAAAATAGCAATACATACGACAATAACCGGCACAGCAGTAGACATCATGCCTATGGAAATACCTGCTATAATAACTGTGGCCGGGCCGGTTAAGGACTGTTCTGCAATATAACAGGCGGGCTTAAAACTGCTGGAGGTATAATATTCAGTGGATAAGCCGATTAAGACACCGGCTATCAATCCGGAAAGAACCGACCAGTAAACCCCCATATGACCACTCCCCAGGGTAAATTTAACCAGAAAATAGGAAATTATTGCGACTAACAGAGAGCTTGCAAAAACACCCTTCCTTAAAGCTGCTAACAAAACACTCTGGCTTGCCTCTTCTTTACTCTTTACAAAAAATGTGCCAATAATAGAAGCCAGGACGCCTACTGCTGCCATAACCATAGGAACAGTCACTCCGGCAACGCCTAGGCCGGCAGCTACGCCCAGGGCAGAGGTAGCCACAATTGAGCCAACATAGGATTCATAAAGGTCTGCGCCCATGCCGGCAACATCTCCTACATTATCTCCTACATTATCCGCTATAACGGCAGGGTTCCTTGGGTCATCCTCGGGAATTCCTGCTTCAATCTTACCCACTAAATCCGCTCCCACATCTGCTGCTTTTGTAAATATGCCTCCGCCAACGCGCGCAAACAGTGCCTGTGAACTTGCGCCCATACCAAAACAAAGCATAGTAGAGGTAATCGCTGTTATCTTATCTGTTCCGATAGGTATAGGATGTGCTGAGTAATACCAATCAAGGAAATAATACCATATACTTAAATCCAGAAGTCCCAGGCCTACCACCGTCAAACCCATCACGGCGCCGCTTGAAAATGCTATTCTTAGAGCAGAGTTCAAGCTTTTATTCGCCGCATTTGCAGTCCTGGCACTTGAGCTTGTTGCCATACTCATCCCTATAAAACCCGAAAGCCCCGAGAAGAAACCGCCTGTTAAAAACGCAAATGGGACAAAGATTACCAGGTAATTCTTCACTGCCAATAATAAAAGGATAAAAAAAACAACTATAAAGAAAATAGACACCCCCAGATATTGCCTCTTAAGATAAGCCCTTGCCCCAACCCTAACCGCCTGGGCAATTTCTTTCATCTTATCTGTGCCCTCATCTGCCTTTAGTATGGAGAAGGCAAGATAAGCCGCGAATAATAAAGCAACTATAGAACCCACCGGCGCGCATAACAAAATAAGCGATTCCATTATGTAAAACCCTCCTTACTTAGTTCCTTGAGTTTTTTGAGTTTATAGAGTTCATTGAGTTTACTCAATAACTCAAGCAACTCAAGCAACTCAATAACTCTATAACTTAAATTTTCTTTCTCTCCCACGCAATCAAAAGCGGACTTGCTATAAATACAGTGGAATACACACCTGAAATAAAGCCAACCAAAAGGGCAAATGCAAAATTATTCAGCACCTGGCCTCCGAACATATACAGCGCGACCACCGTCATAAGGACGGTGAGCGAGGTTAGCAGTGTTCTTGACAGCGTCTGGTTTACACTTAAGTTTATTATGTCACTAAATGACATCTTGCGCATTGTATGCAGGTTCTCTCTTATCCTGTCATATATTACTATGGTATCGTTTATCGAATAGCCCGCTATGGTAAGCAGCGCAGTAACTATAAGTAAGTCTATCTGCCTTCCCGTTATCGCAAACGCACCTACAGTCAAGAGAACATCATGAAAGAGCGCCACCACGCCGGCAATGCCATAGCTAAACTTCCTGAATCTTATGCCGACATATACTGTTATCGAAATAAGCGCCCAGAGAAGGGCCCATAACGCCTTTTGTTTTAATTCCTTTCCGGCAACCGGCCCTACCGTTTCTACCCTTAATATCTCAAACGGATTGTCGGGAAATTTCTCTTTAAACTTATCCGTTAAGACCTTTGACTCGTCCTTTGATGTCCTTATTATTATCTCTTTTGTCTCTTTAAACTGTTGTATAGAGGCATCCGCTAAGCCTATCTCTTTAAGTGCCCCTCTAATTTTGTCAGTCTCTATCGAATTCTTGAATCCGAACTGCTGGACTGTTCCTCCGGTAAAATCTATACCGTATTTCGTCGAATTGCCCTTAAAATAGAAAAGAGATAACCCGCCTACGATTATAATAAGAGAGGCCGCATACGCTATATGCCTTCTCTTGATAAAATCAATCTTCGTATTTCCTATAAGCTTAAGCATCTTAAGAGATGTAAAGTTCTTATTCTGGCATAATATATCAAATACTATCCTGGTCACAACAATAGCTGTGTATAAACTGGCAAAAAGACCTATTATAAGCGTAATCGCAAAACCCCTTATAGGCCCTGTCCCGAAGTAAAAAAGGATTACTGCCGCAATTATCGTGGTAACGTTTGAATCGAGTATAGCTAAGAAAGCCTTCTTATAGCCGTTATCTATTGCAAGCCTGATAGATTTTCCAAGGCTAAGCTCCTCCCTTATCCTTTCGTAAATCAACACATTCGCATCAACCGCCATACCTAGCGATAATACGATACCCGCTATGCCAGGCAAGGTAAGGGTTGCCTTAAACGTACCGAATGTAAACATGTTAAGAAGGCCGAGAACTCCCATCATAATTATGAAGTTTAAAACCAGCGCAAGATTTGCAACCCATCCTGCCAGAAGATAATACATGGCCATAAATACCAGAACAACCGCAACGCCTATAACAGTTGCCTTAAGGCCATCCCTTATTGAATCCTGGCCCAATAGCGGCCCTATCGTGCGCTCTTCCTCAATCCTTACGGGACAAGGCAGTGCGCCTGCGCGCAAAACTATGGCTAAGTCCCTTGCCTGCTCCTGAGAGAACCTGCCCGATATCATCGCGCGGCCGTTCGGAATCCTTTCATTTATAACAGGGGCGGAATGAATCTTGTCGTCAAGCACTATCGCAAGCCTTCTGCCTACGTTTTCACCGGTAACCTTTGCAAACCGCCTTCCGCCTTTATCATTAAACTGTAACTGCACAATTGGCTCGTTGAACCGCGAAGGATCAAGCCCTACCTGCGCATCCACAAGCAAATCCCCGGTTATGCCCGATTCTTTTTCAAGCAATACCGGCTCTTCTGCAATCTTATTTAATTCATACCCGTCGGGGATATTGCCGGCCTCTGTTTCTTCAATAAGCTTTGAATCATCCGATACAAGCTTAAACTCCAGATGCGCCACCTTTCCAACTATTTCTTTAGCGCGCTCCCTGTCAGTCACCCCGGGCAGTTGGATTATAATCTTATCAATACCCTGTTTTTGTATCTGGGGCTCCTTCACACCGAACTGGTCTATCCTGTTTCTTATTATTTCAAGCGCACGGTCAGCCGCATCTTTCTTTGCCTCATCGGGCAGGCTTGACGTGTCTACGTGCAGGACCAGATGCATCCCGCCCTGAAGATCAAGGCCGAGGCTTATCTTCTTCTGCGGCGGATAAGCGCCTATAACGGATAATACTATTATAAATATCAGAAAACCTATTCTTACCTTAAGAGACCTTTGCATCTTCTTCTCCTTAATGAGTCCGCCCGAGGCGGACGAATTAATCCCGAAGCCCGCCATAATTTGTGGCGGACGAGGGATCTGTTATCGCATTAACTCCTTATGAGTCCGCCCGAGGCGGACGAATTTACTCTATACTGTATGGTGCTAGGGTAATTTAACATAACCCAAATATATTATGTCAAGAAGTCTTGCTTTCTTCCTCTGCCTTCCTCTGCTTTTTTATCTGGGCTATCGCTGATTTTTGAAATTCAATCTTTACATTATCGTCAACCCTCAAAACAACCGTTGTATCCTTAACATTTACAACCGTTCCGTGCATTCCTCCCGCGGTTATAACCTCATCATTCTTATTTACAGACGCCAGCATCTTCTCATGAGCTTTTTGTTTTTTCTGCTGCGGCCTTATGAGAAGAAAATAAAATACCAGGAATACGAGCGCAATGGGTAACATGTTTAGAAGCGGATTTACTGCTCCCTGTGGCGCCTGTGGTGAACCTTGTAGTTGTGCATACGCTAACATTTTAAAACCTCCCTTAGTTAAATTCAAACACCAAAATTATGCTAAATATAGTAACTTACCAAGCCGAACTTCGGCATCCCGAAGTTTTTCCTAAGATTAAATCTTCATTCTGGACAAACTAAAATGTGAGATTTTACATTTTGCATTGTCATTTTGATATTTGATTTTTGCATTTTGAATTTCCTTCGTACTCCTCTTCAAACCTCTTTTTAAACTCCGAGAGCTCGCCCCTTTCTATAGCCCCCTTGATTTTAACCATAAGATTATTATAAAAATATAAATTATGCAAGGATAAAAGACGCAGCCCCAGCATTTCATCAAGGCTAAATAGGTGGCGAATATAACCCCTTGTGTAATTTTTACAGGTAAAACAATCGCAATCAGCATCAACCGGCGATTTATTCTTCGCATACTGCGCGTTTCTTATAGTAAGCTTTCCTTCGGATGTAAATGCGCAGCCGTTCCTTCCGTTTCTTGTGGGCATAACGCAGTCAAACATATCCGCGCCAAGCGCTATCCCGTTTAAAATATCCAAGGGGCTTCCCACGCCCATAATATATCTCGGTTTATCCTCAGGAAGTAGCTCCAGTGTAAAATTTAAAATCTCAAGCATAAGCTCTCCCGGCTCGCCTACGCTTAAACCGCCTATCGCATATCCGGGAAAATCCGTCTCAAGAAGCTTAGAAACCGCATATTTTCTCAAATCCAAATACGTCCCTCCCTGCACAATCCCAAACAGCATTCCAATGTCTTGTCTACGAACTATGAACTCTTTACTATGAACTAATTTTGATCTCTCCGCCCACCTCAGCGTCAATTCAAGCGACGTCTTTGCCCTGTCCTTTTCAGAAGGGTATTCTACGCATTCATCCAGAGGCATCATAATGTCGCTTCCAAGAGTCCTCTGTATCCCCACCACATCCTCCGGGCTGAAAAAATGCCTTGAGCCATCTATGTGGGATTGGAACTCAACGCCCTCCTCAGTAATCTTTCTAAGCGAGGACATACTGAAAACCTGAAACCCTCCGCTATCTGTAAGTATAGGCCCCTGCCAATTCATAAAATTATGTAACGACCCGAATGTTTTTATTATCTCTAAGCCGGGCCTAAGATACAAATGATAGGTATTTGATAGGATAATCTCTATCCCTATATCCTTTAAATCTTCACTTGAAAGCGTCCTCACAACCCCATACGTTGCGCAAGGCATAAAACAGGGCGTGTTCACCTCGCCATGAGCGGTTTGGATTTTCCCTGTCCTTGCTTTTGTGGTTTTGTCTTTTGCTATAATTTTAAACATACTACCAGTTACTGATTATGACTGTTTGTTCTAACCTATTTAATTTCTATCTGTGAAGGATTTTTTAAGATAATCTCCGGCTTGTTTTCATATTTTTTGAGCCTGCCTGTAATTCTAAGCTTCTTCATATAGTAATATTTTTCTGGATTAGAAGGAAAATTATAGAAATCCGCTCTAAATATCACTGCGGTAAAATACTTCTTCCAATCAGAGTGGGCATTGAGAAAACAGGCTTTTCCTGAATTATTAGAATTTACTACTGTAAACTCTACGGTTACCTCTTTGCCATACAGAGAACCATCATATAGCTGAGGGTTATTCCATAAATAGATTTCTATCCCTTGAATATTGTCAATATCACTTTGAGCAGTGCTAC
The DNA here is from genome assembly GCA_020052955.1 of Candidatus Omnitrophota bacterium. Taxonomy (GTDB): domain Bacteria; phylum Omnitrophota; class Gorgyraeia; order VGKN01; family VGKN01; genus JAGVOB01. The sequence goes on from JAGVOB010000074.1 coordinate 8,429, forward strand.
TTTCTTTGCTATGTTTAATACTTAAAGATGTCATATATTCCTTAAGCAATTTTTTACCTTCTTCATTAAGGTTTTCATACTGCATAATCAGACTGCTTACTTCGGGGTTATGAATAGTCTCTCCCCAGAGGCCCTTTTCATTCTCCATCGCTTCTTGTTGATATTTTCTAAATTCCTCCATATACTTAAAAAGAAATTTTGTGTATGCAAAGCCATAACCCTGTTTAATTATCTCGGCGTTTAAAAAAGTGCCATCTTCAAGGTAAATATAAGCAAGGGTTCTGCCGTATTTATCTTTGTGCCCGAGATATTCATTATTTTCATCAAATTCAAGCCTCACCATCTTACCCTCTGCCATCTGCTTGGTAAATTTAGAGGCTTCTTGTGCAAAATACATAACGGGTTTTCGCTCGTCGTATAATTCGGGCGTGTCTATGCCAATAAGCCTTACTCTCTCTCCGTTTTCAAGTTCTACGGTATCGCCGTCTATTACCCTGCTGACAAGTATGTTTTTGTAGTTAACGGTATTTTTAGGGTTTTCATTCTGGCGGACTATATCCTGTGCAAAAGCATGGGCGATCAACAGAAAAAATGCTAAGATTAATGCGGCTAAAGATTTCATCAGTTTTTCCTCTTTTTTATTGTTACTGGTGCCACTTTATTACTAAATAAATAATTTTCAATAGGAGCTTATTAAATCAGGCATCCATTCTATTTCTCGCAGCATAGGTCATATAAGAAAAATTTAAATGGAACGTCCCCTTTTCTACTCACCATGTCCGCTCCTTGCCTTCACACCCCGCTCGAAATCAATCCAAGCCACCCGTAAAAATGAATTTAAGCTACTGAAGAAATTAATATCCAACCTCTTACCTTATTGGAATAAATCGTGTCGTTTCTATGGGAATAAATCGTGTCGTTTCTATGGAATAAATCGTGTCGTTTCTATGTGGAATAAATCGTGTCGTTTCTATGTAACATCAATTATAACAGTATGTTGACGCTTAATTATCTTATCCTAGGCTTCCCCATCGGACTGGGTTTAGATAAAACGAATTTTTTCATAAATTCGTCCCTATCCGGGACAGCTATTTATTCTTTTTAGACATTGATAGGTCGTAATGAACGCTGCGGCCTTTGCCAGGTAGTTGACACAGGATTTTTTTGTCAAGCATATCCGAGATTTCACGGAATGCTGTAGCACGGCTGACTTTCGCAATGCTCACATATTTACGAGTTGTCAGGCCGCCGGCAAAATTCCCGGAACCGGCTTCCAGGATACGGTTTAGAACCTTCTTCTGGCGTTCGTTAAGCTGGGCCTGGGCGTGCTGATTCCAAAAGTCAACCCGCGCAAATACATTGGCAATAATATCCTGGGAATGCCCGATGGATGCGGTGACACTTTGAATAAACCATAAATACCATTCGGTCACGTCAATCCGACATTTTTGCACATCCTCCAGAATTCTATAATATTCATCTCTCATGCGCATAATTTCGGAAGATACGCTGTAAAATCTAACTCTTAATTTTTCATCCTGAGCTAATGCCATATCTGTTAACGCTCGCGCCAATCGGCCGTTACCGTCTTCGTAGGGATGGATCGTTACAAAGCGCAGGTGGGCTGTTGCTGCGCGCAATATGCCATCCATGGAATCTTTCGAAGAACTCCACCACTTCAATAACATCTTTATCTCTTCGTCAAGCCTCTGTCTTGGTAACGCTTCAAAATGTATTTTTTCCTTACCAATAGGCCCTGACACTACCTGCATAGGATCATCGCCCCGTAGTTTCCCGGTTCTGATCTTTCTTAAGCCTGAATATCCTGAAGGAAATAGTGCCGCCTGCCAGCCATTAAGCCGTTCCATCGTCAAAGGTTTATCATGGAAACGCACAGCATCCAGTAAAACATCCACAAGGCCGTCAATATTCCTGTCGTGCGCACCGACCCCCTTAGGTAAACCAAGCCTCACAGCTACCGATGAGCGGACCGCATCACGGTTAAGTTTTTGCCCTTCTATCTCCGCAGTTCGAATAGCTTCTTCAACCAAAATAACACCCTGAGCCTCGGTTTCAAGCTTGATATCCAACGCCGCAATACGGCCTAATAGCTTTCCTTGCAATATCCTTAAACCGCTTAAAGGCTTTAATAAAGCCGCTTTGTCGTATTTAAAATCAAACCAATTTTTATGCTCCCAAATGTATCTCATATGCCTATCCTTCTGAAGCGATTAGCCCAAATAATCGCTTCATAATATGATACAATTATAACATATATTGTCTCACGCGGCAAATTCATTTTACAGACAAAAAGTTACCGAATTATTGAGCTAGTACACTAGTTTTTCATGCCATTTTGGGTCTGTAGACATTCGCCTTTATTCATGGGTAGATTATTCTGCTAATATTTCTTCTATCTTAAGCACGAAATCCTTTGCGTCCTCAATAATCCATTCGGCATCATCGTTAGTAAGGATTTCAACGCCGTATTGCTCGACCACTCTTTCTTCCTGCGCCTTTTCTAACGTATCCGCATATTTCTGCTCAAGCTGTTTTGCTTTTTTAATATAAGTTATATATTCGCGGCTAATTTTCCCGCGTTCTACATAGAATTTCTTAAAAGCGGCTATAGCGCAGTAATGAGCGGTGGCGCGAATGCCTATCTTGAAGAGCGAAGCCAATACCGCATGATACATAGCATAATAACCGCAACTAATAGTCCAATCAAATAAATCATTATCAAACATCAGTTTCATTGCGCGTAAATTGCCATGCGCCTTATCAACGTGCTGCTTTGCCCTTTCAATGTTCACTGTTACTTTGTGAAGATTTGGCTTGCCTGCTTTAGGGTGAAAGCACTCGCGTAAAGCTCTTTCAATATCTTTAGGCATGCAATTGGCCTCCCTCTTTGATTAACTGCCAAAATAAGAATTCATTATATAAGACTATCCTGTCTTTCCAGAGTTCACCATAAAATTCAGCCCCTTTCCTGAATCCCTCTACGAATTTTTCAGTGGTTGTGCTAATAGGCCTTATCTCTAATAGCGGGCCCATATCTATTTTTGCTTTATTTAATATCGCCGTCACGTCACTATCTTTATCGGAAACAACCGCCAGAATATCTATATCGCTACCCTTAGCCCAGTCTCCTCTTGCCACAGAGCCAAAAAGGATCACCAACTGGACCTTTTTGCTTGAAAGCTTCACTATGTCCTGAGCATATTTTTGCAATAACCGCGCTATTTTTTTGTTCTTATCGTAGAATTCTTTCTTCTTTTCCAGTTCAAGATATTCAAATATTTTTAGAAGGGCTTCGTTTTCCAGATTCGGCTTAAAAAACACCATGTTAGATACTTCGCGCCGCTTAAAGATGTCGTCTTTCACGAATAAACGCATGGAGTTGTCCACATTATTCAATGAGACCCTGGATAAGCGGGCAATCTCCCTAAGATGGACCTCTTTAAACGGGTCCTTTAAAAATACTTCCAGAACCTTTCTTCTTCTGACCGGTATCAGCATATTATATCTCCTGTCCTATTATATGGAACAACTGTTCTATATTTTAGGACATTAATCGATTTTTGTCAATCTTAAATTTTATAATGAGCCGGGAAATAGGGGGACACAATACCTATTTCTCCTGCACTATGAAACACCTTTTGATAAACTCCAAAAAGTTACCAAATTATTGAGCTAGTACAACACATCCTATTTATTGAAGTATTGTATTGCAACATTCGAGGTAACTATTACTCTCCACCCAACTCCCCCAACTGTCCATCTATCTGGACTATCTCTTGACCTATTGAGTTTATCTCATTCTGAAGCCCTGTTATCTCAGATGTATTCGCTCCACAGGGTGCATTTTTTAGGATACCTGATAGGCTTTGTTGTTTCATGTTTTTCTGCAAGGTAAGATTATCTTTCTGGTATTCTAAGACAGTTTGTATTTCTTCATCCGATAGGGCACCGTTATTTATTTCATCAAGGACTAACTTTATTGTTTCTAATGCCTTATTAAGCTCGGTATGAGTTATCCCATCTGCTGGATAATTATTCTTTGCATAGTCGCGCTGGCTGTATTCATTAGGAACCACATCATCATCCTTCTCGCTACCCCATGTCTTTGTTCCGCTAATGGTGTTATAGACAACTAATGGGTTTGAGCTCATATTATTTAGTTTTGTTTGAAGGTCGCTATATGGTGTTAAATCTTGGTAGGCAACAAGTTTTTTATCGCGTAACGATTCTTCAAATTTTAATAAAGCTAAATAAGATGGGCCACTTCCGATCATTATAACCTCATCTGCATATTTTTCAATATGCGTAGGCATATCTATGGTTCTAGTTACAGTTTCTATTTTTGTAGTATCTCTATATTCAATATCTCCTAAGGGTGTGGAAATTGTAATATATGGATATTGCTTATAACTATAGGTAACTTTTTCCTCCTGATTCTTTGTCAAGAAATCGGCTATCTCTCCACCCATAGAGTAACCTACAACCATTACTTTTTTACCGCTAAATTCTTCTGATATCTTTTTTATCTCATTTCCTACATACTGGGCATTTTCTATTATTGAACCATATTTTTCTGGCAGGTTTATCAATCTTATGTTATTTTCAGGAACTCCTTTCTTTATTAATCCATTCTTCATTGTCTCCATATCTTCTGAACTTCCTCCAAGCCCATGAATTAAAACTATAGGCCTATCAGAAATACTCTCTCCAAATAGAAATGGTAAGGCTATAGCTAAAGATAAAATTAGTATAGTCGGGATAAATTTACTTTTCATTTAATAATTTTATTCTATATCTAGAAATATCGTATCCCTTTGTATTGTCAAATGAGAATTCTTCATCTTTAATACCTTTGTTTATTTCAACGTTGGAGAATTCTATGAGCGTTTGGACAAATTTCTTCTCCTTTTCCTTGTCGAGTCTAAGCTCAATATGCATAAATTTAATAGGAATCAATATATCTCTAATGGTCATAAAATCTTGTGTATATTGTATATTACTCTGAAGAATAACTCCTTTTTTATAATCTATTTTTACCGTGACTTCATCATCTCCTACTGGCTCCCAAGTTTCCCAATCCCAGCCATACGGAGAGGTTTGAGATGGATTAGTATTATGTGGCGCAAATTTACCTTTAATAACATAAACATCTGGACTTTTTTCATCTTTTTTAACTGTTAAGGCGTTTTGCATAATAAATGGCTCAAGAAGTTTCCTTAATCTGTTATGAGCAAGGTGAAGTTGACGCGGTTCTAAAAGGTCTTCCCATGAACCAGAAGCCATTGGCCCCACAAAAGGCATTTTATCTGTTAGTTTTTTAGTTCCTGTATCAACATAGTATTCTGCCTGACCTATGCTTATCAGATCTACAACCTGCGGAAGATATTCTCTGCCATAGTATTCCACCTTTTCTTTTTCTGTCCATTCCGGGTGTTGCTGGTATATCTTCTCAACTTCTTCTTTTGTCTTTAGAGCATCTGGTTTGGATTTTGGGATTATCTTTATCAAGTCAGGCTTTTTAAAGAGAAAGGTGTATTCTGTTGTCTTTAGGACCTGCTTTACAGAAAATTCTGTTTTTGAGATATTCATCTCCTGTTCAGTTTTCTTTACATCGGCTCTTAAATCCTGGATTTTTTCTACATTTTGTTCCACCTTTTTAATAAGGTCCTCTACTGTGGGCAAAACCGTAGCGGCTGGCTCCTGCGTTTGGGAATAGATAAAGCTTACGGACAGTATTCCTATTGCTATCCCGGTAATTACTAATCCTATTATTATTCTTTTCAT
>JAGVOB010000138.1 GCA_020052955.1 Candidatus Omnitrophota bacterium
TCCGCTAAAGGCGGACGAGGGGAACAATGGCCGCTCAGTATGAGCCATACGGAAACCTGCCAAGGAAGGCTTTATATCGCTGCATATTATATCAACAAATTTGGGCTTGACAAGATAATTCTGTTCTGGTATAACTTAACCCTGATCTTCGGGAGAGGGTGAGATTCCCTGCTGGCAGTTAAAGCCTGCGAGTCCGCCTAAGGCGGACAGATCTGATGTAATTTCAGAGCCAATAGTTAAAGGCTAGACGGGAGAAGATAGAAAAAACGTGTATTTCATTTTCCCGAAGATTTGTCTTCGGGATTTTTTTTAAATGAGTCCGCCCGAGGCGGACTAATTAATCCTGAAAACGTGACGAATAGGAGCGTTCGAAGGATCTTAGGAGGATACTGTTAACTTAAAATGAAGACTTAGTGGGTCCTGTCAAGGTTATGCTCTCGCAAAAACGCTCGTCCGCCAAAGTTTGTGGCGGACTTCGCTCCACGCTCGGCCTCGCTCCCCTGTACCATACGGTACAGGGACCCTGCCCGCTAGAGGCCTCACGAGGTTTTGCTCCAAGCACCAACCTTGCCACCCATTATAGGTTAACAGAAACTTTAGGAGATAGGATTATTAAATATGAAATTTCATTCAATAGAAGAAGTGCTCGCTGATATAAAAGAGGGCAAGATAGTCATTATTATAGATGACGAGGACCGCGAAAATGAGGGAGACCTTGTTATTGCCGCAGAGCATGTAAAACCCTCGGACATAAACTTCATGGCAAAACACGGCAGGGGTTTAATCTGCGTACCTATGGAAGCGCAACGGCTTGAAGAATTGAGCCTTAAACTAATGCTTCCAGACAACAAAGATCCCTATGGCACAGCCTGGATGATGTCTGTAGATGCAACACATAACGTAACGACAGGAATATCGGCGCATGATAGAGCTCATACAATAAAGGTCTTGATAGACCCAAAAACAAAACCGGACGATTTAATAAAACCCGGCCATATATTCCCCTTAAAGGCAAGAGAGGGGGGAGTGTTAGTAAGGGCAGGCCATACGGAGGTATCCGTTGACCTTATGAGGTTGGCAGGGCTTTATCCGGCCGGAGTTATATGTGAAATCATGAATGAAGACGGCACAATGGCAAGAACGCCTGAGCTTATAGAATTTGCCAAAGCACACAACCTTAAAATATGTACTATAGCCAGCCTGATAAAATATAGAAGAAAGTCAGAAAAGCTCATAAGAAAGATATCCGAAACAACCCTTCCTACCCCTTATGGGGAGTTTGAGCTGATGCTCTATGAATCGATTATTGATAAAGATTTTCATATTGCCTTAGTTCTAAACAAGCCAAAGGACCCGACATTGGTAAGGGTTCATTCGGAATGCCTCACAGGGGATGTTTTTAAGTCTATGAGGTGTGACTGCGGTAATCAGTTGGAGCTCGCGATGCAAATGTTACAAAAGAAAGGTAGCGGTGTAATCCTGTATATGCGGCAGGAAGGCCGCGGTATAGGGCTTGTCAATAAGATTAAGGCATATGCCCTTCAGGATAAAGGGCTAGATACGGTTCAGGCAAATGAGGCGCTGGGGTTTAAGCCCGACCTCAGGGATTATGGAATAGGTGCACAGATACTGGTTGATCTTGGAATAAAATATATAAGCCTTCTTACAAATAATCCGCAGAAGATAGTAGGCATTGAGGGATATGGCCTTAAGGTAGTAGAACGGGTGCCTCTTGAAGTTACCCCCACTAAAATGAATAAAAACTACCTTAAGACAAAAAAAATGAAACTCGGGCATAAGCTAAGTAAAGTGGAAATATAAGAAAAGAGCTGGTTATTAAAAACATTAAGTTCATAGAGTTAATAGAGCTCATTGGGTGCGTTTCTTAACTAACTCAACAACTCCTGCCTGACGGCAGGCAGGCAAGTAACTCAATAAACTCAAAGAACTCAAGTAACTCAGAAAAAGGAGGTTGTTATGGTTAAAACATATGAGGCTAACTTGATAGCAAAAGAAAGAAAGTTTGCCATAGTAGCATCGAGGTTTAACGATTTTATAACAAAAAGGCTGCTAGATGCCTGCATAAACACGCTTATAAGGCATGGCGCTAAGGAATCTGATATAGAGGTGGTATGGGTGCCCGGCGCGTTTGAACTTCCCCTGATTGCCCTTAAGCTTGCTAAGAAGAAAAACTACGATGCCCTTATATGTCTGGGCACGGTTATAAGAGGCTCAACCCCGCATTTTGATTACATAGCATCTGAGGCAGCCAAGGGCATAGCCAATATTAACCTGACTACGGGTATACCGGCAATATTCGGGGTGATAACAGCTGATACTATTGAACAGGCCATCGAACGCGCAGGAACAAAAGATGGAAATAAGGGTAACGATGCAGCGCTCTCTGCGATTGAGATGGCAAATCTTAATTCCCTATTAGGTAAGTGATATGAGAAAACGGACAAGGGCGCGCGAGTGTGCCCTTCAGATTCTTTATCAGATTGACATAACTCATTATAATTACCCCTATGCGCTTAATGATTATATATCAAACAGCAAGATAGCAGGTGATGTCAGGAGTTATTGCGAAAGGCTTGTAGAGGGAGTTACAAAAGATCTAAACGATATAGACAAGGTTATCACCAGGTATGCTACAAACTGGCAGCTAAAAAGGATGGCCGTGGTTGACAGAAATATCTTGAGGTTAGCAACATTTGAATTGTTATATCTGGAGGATATACCGTTTAAGGTTACAATAAATGAGGCTGTTGAGCTTGCAAAAAAATTCGGGGATGAGGACTCAAGCAAGTTTGTAAACGGCGTGCTGGATAAGATTTCAAAGGAAGAGTTAAAGAATGACAAAAAGATTTGCTGACCTTCATCTACATTCAACTCTATCCGACAGCACATTTACTCCGAAAGAGGTTATCGAGAGGGCAAAGAAGGCCGAGCTATCAGCCGTTGCTATAACAGACCACGATTGCGTAGATGCGATTGAGCCGGCGCTTAAGATAGCAAAATCGCATAATATCGAGCTCATCCCCGCAGTAGAGTTAAGCTCAGAGAGCGGAGAGGATGAAGTCCACATCCTGGGCTATTTTATAGACTGGCAGGATAAATGGCTTCTTGATAATCTAGAGAAAATGCAAATCTGCCGAATAGAGCGCGTAAAAAAAATGGCAGAAAAACTTAAAAATCACGGTATAGATATTGATATTGATGAGATATTTAAACTTAGCGGCTGCGGCTCAGTAGGCAGGCTTCATATCGCACAGATTATGCTAAAAGGGGGCTTTGTGTCGGATATAAAAGAAGCCTTTAGAAAGTATATCGGGAATAATGCGCCCTGTTATGTAAGTAAATTTAAGCTTTCTCCAAAAGAGGCCATTAAGATAGTGCATAGAGCGGGAGGGATATCCATATTGGCTCATCCCGTGGTTTTAAAAGGTGAGCGTATTTTATACGATATGATTAACGACGGGATAAATGGCATCGAGGTTTACCACCCCGATCATAGCCAGGCCGATGCAATATATTTTCTAAAGTTCGCTACGAGGCACAAGCTTCTTGTGACAGGCGGGTCTGACTGCCATGGGCTTGGGAAAGAGCGTATACTTATCGGGTCCATAAAGATTCCTTACGAACTCGTTGACAGGTTGAAAGATGCCGTTAAAAGAAGATATTAAATTTATGAAACTGGCAAAAAATCTTGCGATAAGGGGAAGGGGCCGCACGAATCCGAACCCTGTTGTAGGGTGCGTTATAGCTAAAAATAGCAAGGTTGTTGCGATGGGTTATCACAAAAAGGCAGGCCAACCGCACGCGGAGATGGAAGCTATTAGAGAAGCTAACGGCAAGCGCATAAATCTGAAAGGCGCTGTTATGTACGTCAGCATGGAGCCCTGTTGCCATTTTGGCAGAACTCCCCCGTGCGTTAGCTCTATAATTAATTACGGCATAAAAAGGGTTGTTATTGGCATGAGAGACCCCAACCCTATAAATAACGGAAGGGGTATTAGAGCTCTAAAAAAGGCGGGTATTTGCGTAGATGTGGGGATATTAGAAGAAGAAATTAAAAATATAAATCTCCCCTTTATTAAATATATAACAAAAGGATTACCTTACGTGACGATAAAGGCCGCCTCAAGCCTTGACGGAAAAATCGCAACGAAGACGGGAAGCTCTAAGTGGATAACCGGTGAGGGTTCGCGGGCATTTGCCAACAGATTAAGAGGCTATGTAGACGCAGTGCTGGTAGGCACAAATACGGTTATTAAGGATAATCCCTCCCTGACGCGCAGGTCTAATCCCGTCACCAGAGTTCCATGGCGGATCGGGACGTCGCCCCAAGATGGGTGGGGCTCCAGAAGTGCCGTTTTAAAACATCCCATAAAAATTATCCTTGATAGAAAACTAAAAATACCCTTAGACTCGAAAATATTTTCCGAAGGCCCTCTTTCAAGATCGATAATAGCTACAACAGAAAAAGCACCGCCTGCCGGGGTAAAAAGATTTGCCGCAGTACATAATGTAGAGTTATTATTCTGCAAGGAGAAATCAGGGCTTATAGATTTAAAAGACCTTTTGAAGAAACTTGCAAAAAGAGAGATAGTGCATATTTTAGTGGAGGGTGGTGGTGAAACAATAGCCTCGTTTATTAAGGAGGGGCTCGCCGACGAGGTTTACTTTTTCATAGCCCCAAAGATAATAGGAGGCAGGCTTGCTCCTACATCTGTAGAGGGAGATGGCGTTAAGGATGTTAAAGAAGCCATTTCTCTAAATGATATTTGTATCAAAAAAATTCAGAATGATATTCTAATATACGGCAGGATGACTGGATAATGTTTACCGGAATTATAGAAGAGCTTGGAACGGTTGATAGCCTTAGCAGGAAATCAGACACCCTTAGAATTGGGATTAAGGCAGATAAGATCTTAGAGGGTATCTCTGTAGGAGATAGCATAGCCATAAACGGGGCGTGCCTGACCGTTGTAAAATTGACGGGGGGGGTATTGTTGTTTGATGTCATGAAAGAGACTCTTAATAACACGACTTTTAGGTCACTTAAGATTAAAGACAGGGTAAATCTTGAAAGGCCGCTTAAGTTAACAAGCTTTTTAAGCGGGCATCTCGTAAGCGGCCATATAGATTGCGTAGGGTTTATTTTAAACCGGACGATGAACCGCGATGAGGCGAAGATAGATATAAGAGTTAATAAGGATATGGCGGGCTATATTATCCCAAAAGGCTCTATTGCAGTTGACGGGGTTAGCTTAACCGTCGCCGATATAGCCGGCGACGTGTTCAGCGTCTGTTTAATCCCGCTTACCAGGGCGATGACAACGCTCGAAAAAAAGAGGATAAAGGACTCCGTGAATATAGAGGTTGACATAATAGGAAAGTATGTGAAAAGCATATTGTCTAAAAGTGTTAATAAAGAAACGCTGACAGAAGAGTTTTTAAAAGAAAGGGGATTCTTATGAAAGAGCCGCTAGGGCCGGTTGAGGCATTGAAATTGGCGCTTGAAAAAGAGGTCGAAGCTTGTAATATATATCAGAAATTTTCTATCGAGTCAAAAATGCTTGAGGTAAGGGATATATTTATGTTTTTGTCTGATGAAGAAAGAAAACATCAGAAGTTAATAGAAAATAAAATTAAAGAGATCACTAAGTACTGATTTTAAAGGTTTAAGATGGTCTATCCTGCTGGATTAGGAGGGACTACCCTGCTGGGTTAGCTTAGTATACTGCTTTGTAACTTAAATATGGGTAGTATCTTATTAAGTTTAAATATCAAAAAGCAAATATCAAAATGACAATGCAAAATTCAAAAATTGATAACTTTAA
>JAGVOB010000152.1 GCA_020052955.1 Candidatus Omnitrophota bacterium
ATCATTATCTTCTTCATCTAATAAACCTCCGGATTATTACTGGTCAAACCAGTGGCTTACCTATCTTTGAGTTATAGGGTTCTACTCAATAAACCCAATAACTCTATAAACTCAATGAACTCAAGTAACTTTCTTTTATTCACTATTTATTTCCCCCAATTCCCCCTACTCTTCATTGCAAATTAACTGATAGCATCGGGAGGAATAATAAATAAATCCTTGCTTAAAGGGCAGGCTTGATGAGTCGGAGCAAGGACTGCGCCATTACCTATGGTAAAATTTGTCTTTTTTAGAAAAGTTATACCTTTTATATCGCCTGAACGCACTGAAGAAGAAAGTTTAATCTCAACTGGTAAGAGTTTTCCATTCTTTTCTATCAGAAGGTCAACCTCAATTTTTTCCTTAGTTCGAAAATAAAAAATTCGCGGCTCTATCCCGCGATGCAAATAGCTTTTAACAATTTCTCCAATCAAAAAAGTTTCAAACAGCTGTCCGGCAAAAGCTCCTCCAGACGCAGTCTGTGAGTCTCTCCAACCAGTTAGATAACAGACTAATCCGGTATCCAAAAAGTAAAGTTTTGGCGCCTTAATAAGGCGCTTGGTAATATTTTTATAATATGGCCTCAACAGAAAAATTTGACCGCCAGATTCCAACAAACTCAACCACTCCTTGGCAGTGTTTACGCTTATATCGCTGTCACGCGCTAAATCTGACAGATTCAAAACTGACGCTGTGCGGGCAGCACAAACTCTTATAAATTTATCAAAACTTGAAAGGGATGAAACTTTCACTAAATCCCTGAGATCCCTATCAATGTATGTCTGCACATAAGAACCATAAAAAGCATCGAGTCCGGGCGCATTTCTATGTAAAAGCCTGGGAAAAGAACCGCGGACTATTTTTTTGAAAATTTGTAATATACTTATTGACTCATAGTCTTTGCTTACTTTTATTCTATCCGGGCTCCACGGACATTTTTCAAATGGGGCCTCTTTTTCCTCTGCCTGGGATATACCAAGTAATTTTACGATACCCACTCTTCCTGCCAAAGATTCGGAAACATTCTTCATCAAATGAAACTGTTGTGAGCCGGTAAGCCAGTAAGAACCCATCTTCTTCTTACGCTCAACCTCCGCTTTGAGGTAGGGAAAAAGTTGAGGGGCATATTGTATCTCATCAATTATCAAGGGAGCGGGAAACCGCTGAAGAAATAGGCCTGGGTCGTTCTTTGCCAAAGAACGTATCTCAAATTCATCTAAACTGACATAATGATGTTTTAAAAACGGGGTTTGCTGGCTGATGTGTTTTAAAAGCGTGGTCTTCCCTACCTGCCTTGCCCCGGTTAAAAGGAGTATCGGAAAGGTTTTTGATAAGTTTATAATCTGAGACTCTAAGTAGCGCCTTTTATACATACGACTATTTTATAGTATAACTGCAAATTAGTCAAATAAATTTTAAAATCTCACAGGCCTTTGCAGGGCCAAGCCCGGAGAAATTTTTTAACTCTTTATAGGTTAAATTTGGTAAATTCTCTGCCTTATGCTTTTTGAGGAGCTTATTAGCTAAATCAATTACGTTTTCACCTTTTTTACCTGAGCGTAGAATTATTGCCAGGAGTTCTGAATTAGAAAGGTGTTCTGGCCCATATTGTATAAGTTTCTCCCTCGGCCTTTCAATTCTGGGTATATCCTTTATTCTTTGTTTATATTCCATTATAAATTAGTTTTTAACAAGATAATTGTCTCATCTCGTAGGTGGGATTTTAGAAAAATTAATTCATAATTTTTGTAATTCATCGCAAAATAACCCATCGCTCAATCACTCAATCGACTCAATGAACTCTATTAACTCAAGTAACTCAATAACTATCCTTTTTTACTAATTCATAATACCTTCCCACTGCAAGTGGTCCACGGCCAACAATAAGGCCCCTGCCCGTTAAATCTTTTAAATCTCTTGCCGCAGTGGGGATGGAGGTCTTAAAAATTTTTGCGTAGTCTTTTCTTGTAACCGTGCCATATTGTTTTAAATACTCAAGCGCCCTGCGCTGTCTCTTATTCAACCGTTTAATATATTTTTCTTCTTTGTATATTTTCAAGCCCTCATAAAGTGAGGTTCTTTTCGCCAATTCTTTTTCTTCCTCAAGGGGCTTTTCTTCTACCGGAGGCATAAACAGCTTATCCTCTTCTGAGACCTTCTCTTCAGGTAGAGGCGGCGCTACAGGAGGCTGCTCTGTTAATTCCTGGGGGGGTGGCTCTTCGGGCTTTTCCAATTCGGGGAGTGGTTCTTCGGTTTCCTCAACAATGGGCTTTTCTTCTACCGGAGGTACAAACAGTTTATCCCCTCTCGCGGTCTTTTCTTCCTCGGCTGCAGGAGGAACTAAAGAAGGTTGTTCTGTTAATTCCTGAGACGGCGGCTCTTCGGGTTTTTCCTGGGGTTCTTCCTTCTCTTCCTGCTCAGGCTCTAATTCTAATGGCTTTTCTTCGGCCTCTTTTGGTATTTCTTCTATTTGAGCTTCTGATTTTAATTCCGGTGGAATAATTTCAGCGGGCATTTCCCTTTTTTCTTCAAGTTCGAGCAGTTTAATCTCTTCTGGGACCGAAGTCTTTGCTTCGGTAGGCATTATCTCGGGAGGAACTTCGGGCTCGGTTTCTATTTTTGGTTCTTCAATTTCCCCAACAGGTTTAACTTCCGGCTCAACAGGCGTAATCTCCAAAGGTTTCTGGAGTTCTACTTTTGTCTCTGGCGGCAGAGTTTCTTCAGTGGGTTTAATCTCCGGCTCTATAGGCGTAATTTCCGAAGGCAGTTCCTCTTCTTTAATTTCAGGCAATCCTACTTCCTCCGGTTCCATCGGTATAATTTCAAGCGGAGTTTCCCTTTGCGGTTCAGATTTTATTTCGGGTTCTTTGACCTCCAGAGGAGGTTGTTCTGCCTTTGGTTCTTCGATTATCTGAGGTTCTTTGGTTTCTTCAGGTGCTTCGGGTTTTTCTTCGATCTCTTCCTTTTCGGGCTCCAATTCTATGGGCTTTTCTAATTCAGGGACTGCCGGCTCTTTGGCTTCTTCTGTGGGAGGCGGCTCTACTGTCTCTTCTTCGATGGGCTTTTCTTCTACCGGAGGCATAAACAGCTTATCCTCTTCTTGCACTTTCTCTTCTTCGGCTACAGGAGGCACTAAGGGAAGCTGCTCCGGCAATTCCTTAAGGGATATCTCTTCGGGTTTTTCCTTCTCTTCTGCCGGAAGCACTTTCTCTTTCTCGAGCTCTGGTTCTGCGGGTTTTTCCAATTCAGGGAGATGTTCTTCAACTTCCTCTACAGGAGGCGGCTCTACTGTTTTTTCCTCCGCGGGCTTTTCTTCCACAGGAGGTACAAGCAGTTTATCCTCTCTCGCGGTTTTCTCTTCTTCGACTGCAGGAGGCACTAAAGAAGGCTGTTCTGTTAACTCCCCAGACAATGGCTCTTCGGTTTTTTCCTGGGGTTCTTCCTTCTCTTCCAGCTCAGGCTCTAATTCTATAGGCTTTTCTAATCCAGGGAGAGGCTCTTTGGTTTCCTCAACGGGAGGCGGCTCTACTGTTTCTTCTTCGAGCTTGGGTAAAATATCTACGGGAGCGCCCTTTCTTTTCTTAAAAATAGACTCCATTATTCTTGAAGAGGAGAGGTAGAGAGCCGGTATCACAAGTAGGGTTAAAAATGTGGCTGAGAGAAGGCCGCCCATAGTAGTTTTTGCAAGGGGCGCATCAAGCTCTGAGCCCTCAGAAAGGCCCAGTGCAAGCGGCAATAAACCTATGATAGAGGTTGATGCTGTCATAAGAATTGGCCTTAAGCGAACCTTTCCTGCCCTAATGGCGGCATCATATACTTCAATGCCGCGATTACGGAGGATGTTGGTATAATCTATCAGTATAATGCCGTTATTTACAACTATACCGCCCTGCATGATTATGCCTAATAACACAACTACGCTTAAGGCGGTATGAGTAATATGCAATGTCCATACTATTCCGATAAGAGACAGCGGTATGGTAAACATTA
Organism: Candidatus Omnitrophota bacterium; assembly: GCA_020052955.1. Taxonomy (GTDB): domain Bacteria; phylum Omnitrophota; class Gorgyraeia; order VGKN01; family VGKN01; genus JAGVOB01. The sequence continues at coordinate 4,030 of JAGVOB010000152.1, forward strand.
TTAGAAACGGCTGCCACAAAGATTCAAACTGGGCAGCCATAATCATATATACCAATAAAACCGCCAGCGCCAGCGCGAACATAAGGCTATTGAAAGACTCCTTCATCTTTTCGGTCTCTCCTGTCAGCGTAATGCTGTAGCCTTTGGGAATTTTAAAAGAACTCAACAATTTATTTAATTCATCCTGCACCTCATTTAAAGAGCGCTTATAAACATTGGCGGTTACCAGAACGGTTCTCTGCTGGTTCATCCTTCTAATTTCAGAGGGGCCCCTGCCTATCCCTATATACGCAACTTCTTTTAAGGGTAACTGCATCCCCGAGGGAGCACTCAACAATATATTCCCTATCTTTGAGATATCCCTTCTATCCTCCTTCCTTAATCTTACTCTTATGTCTATTTCCTTGCCGGATTCCTTGAATTTTGTTGCAATATATCCCTTGAGAGCAACCTGCGCAGTCGCTGCCATATCCTTCACCGATATGCCATACGAGGACGCCCTATCTTTTAATACCCATATCTTTGTCTCGGGGGAAGACTCGGCAAGGTTATGCTTTACTCCATAAAGACCGCCTACCCTCTTAAGCAGAACTTGTATATTGTTTGTCGTTGTCCTTAAAACCCCTATATCGGGGCCTTTGATTTCAAGCACAACCGGCGCGCTTGACTCAAATGCAGTTTTTAGAGCACTCTCCTGAACTATATACTGTATCTCGGCATTGGAAAGATCTATTTGCGATAATTTATCCTTTAAACTCTGTATAAAATCAGACGTTGAAACACGCCTTTCTTTCCTGAGGTTTACCATAATCTGGGCCTGATGCGAACCGAGGGTTTCAATGCCTTCGCCTTTTGCGCGCTCACGGCTAGAACCTATGTTCAAGGCGGCCTCTTCAACGTAAGCATCAGTTAAAAGAAGGTTCTCTATCTTTTTAACAACCGCGTCGGTCATAGAAAGCTTTGTCCCCGGCGACAAATCCATCTTTATTACAAATTGCCCCTGGTCTATTTTAGGCATAAACTCCTTATCCATAATAGAAAACCTGCTTATGCTGAAGAAGAATACCGCTAGAATTATCAACATATACAAAAATCTGTGCCTTAAAAAACCTTCTATAACATGCGAGTATACATTTTCAATTAAATCTACGGGTTTTCCTATAAATTCCCAAAATCTATTCTTTGGCAATGCGTCAAACGCCCCGGTTTCATCTTCTGCGTCTATGGGTTTTTCTATTTTTTTAACGGGCGCCTTTCCTTTAATCTGCGATACAAGACAGGGTATAAGCATGAAGGCTATTATAAGAGAGACTACCTGCGTAACAATAACAACCCAGGCCAGCTCCTTAAACAGCTGGCCGGCAATACCTATAACGAATACCATCGGGAAAAACACGCATATTGTCGTAAGAGTTGACGCTATCATCGGGGCTATTACTTCATTGCTGCCTACGACAGCTGCCTCCTTTGCGGAAAATCCCTGCTTTCTGTACCTAAAGATACTTTCAACTACGACTATGGCATTATCTATAAGCATGCCAACGCCTATTGCCATCCCACCCAGAGACATCATATTTAAAGTAATGCCTCTAAAATACATAAGACTAAAACATGCCAGAATCGATATCGGAGTGATTGTGATAACTACAGCGGAAAGCCATAAATTCTTTAGAAAGATGACCAAAACCAAAAATGCCAAAATGCCGCCCTGCACCGCGGCATCCCTTACCCCCTTTATTGACTGCCTGATAAACAAAGACTGGTCATATACTATTTTTACCCTTACATCCTTGGGAAGATTCTGATTTATGTCCTTGAGCGTCTTTTTTACCTTATCTGCTACCTGAAGAGTAAAACTACCGGCCTGTTTTTGAATTGAGAGAGAGATATTGTCAGAGCCGTTATAGCGTGAAATGCTTGTCTTTTCCTTTAAGGTATCTCTTATCTCACCTATATCTGATAGCAGAATAAACCTCTTAAGCCCCTCTTTTTTATTTATAGCCGATTCCTGTTCGAGCTCTGAAAGGGATTTCAGCTCTTTGAGCGCCGCCTCTTTCCTGTCTTCCACTTCTATAACCGTGTCCTTTATATCGGACACCTTCTGATACTCTCCCATCGTCCTTATCAGGTACTCGTATAAGCTTTCTTTTATCGTTCCTGCCGGATAGTTTATATTTGATTTATTCAACGCGTCTAAAATAGTTAATAGCGAGATTCCTGACGCCTGAAGCCTGCCCTGGTCTATTTCAACCAGTATCTCTCTTTCAAGCCCACCCGATAGGCTGCACGAGGCAACCCCCTCTATTTTTTCCAACTCATCCTTAATGACCTTTTTTGTTATAGCAAGCAGCTCCTGCGGACCCTCTGCGCCTGTAATGCTTAAAATAATAATCGGGAGCTCAAACGGGTTGAATTTCATAACAATAGGTTCTTCAGAGTCCCGCGGCAGGCGCCCCTTAATAAGGTCTATCTTTTCTCTCATCCCCAGGGCAGCGAAGTCCATATTCGTTCCCCAGTTAAACTCCGCCATAACGAGAGAGGTGCCCTCTTTTGAGATAGAACTAATGCTTTTTATATTGGGGACGGTTGCAACAGCCTCTTCTATCGGCCTTGTAATTAGGAGTTCAACTTCTTCCGGCGCGGCATTCTCATAGTTTGCGACAACCGATAGCTGTGGGTACGTAATAGGAGGGTAAAGTTCCTGCGGCAGGCGGTTTAACGATATTATGCCCAGGATAACCACGCCTGTAAATATCATTACAGTAGTGACAGGCCTTCTTACTGAAAAATCGGGTAAGCCCATATAAAGTTATGAGTTATTGGTTATTAGTTATTAAGTGCGATGTGCTTTCTTCAAGTTAAATTTACAGAAATAATAATTAGGCAACGGCCAGGGTAACGATACCCGTTTCGTTAGGCGTCTTTGGGTTACGTCTTAAGTCTTATTAACCGAACAACGTAACCGTCAGACGATACGGGCTTCCTTGCCATAACCGAAAGCCTTAACCTAATTATGCACACTGCTTAATCAATTTAACGTAAATTCTGAAAAGCCTTCTTTAGCGCTATTTAGCCCGGATTCCAATTCGTTTATGAGGAATTTTAACTGCGCAATATCCGGCTGGGATTTTGTCAATTCCGCCTTAATAGATTCTACGGCTGTTAAACTCTTGGCGGTTAATTGTTCCGGTTTTTTAAGTTTCTCTTTAAGGGAAAACGTCATGTCATTTATCTGCTGGGCAAGATCCTGAAGCTCGTCTGTCTTTCTTAGTTTTACGCTCAAAGAGAGATTCCCCTTTCCTATATCCTGCAAGCTTCTTTCTATCCTTACCAGCGGCCCCGCTATCCTGTGCGAAACAATAACGGTCGCCACAGTTATAAGGATAATGGCCAACAAAAATCCCGCCGCAAGCCTTAAATTCAATTCGTTTACTATAGCCATTAGCCTGTGTTGCGGAAAAACCTTTGAGAGCTTTCCAACTAAGACCGTCATGCTGGAGTTGTATACGATAAATCCGCATACCAGGCCTATTAACAGCATAAATAATAAAACAAAGGCTGCAAATTTTAACTGGAATTTCCTTACAATAAATATCCTTCTGACGTTCTTATCCGGCATTTTCTCACCTCCTCAATGACCCTGCACCGTATGGTGCAGGGGAATTGATCCCGAGTCCGCCATAATTTGTGGCGGACGAGGGATCTATCTTATTTAATAATCCCTAAACTATACTGGAAATTTCATAGCTGTCCGCTAAAAATTTCAAGTATGACTAAGCAAGGGACAATTGCGATTATAAATTATGTATTATGGATTAAGTGAAATTTAACTCATAATCTATAATCAGTAACTAATAACTATTTTCATTCCTTTCTTATTAAAGAAATTTCTCTTCTTATTAAAAGCTTTAGCGGGCCCTCCCTTGCCTTTTCCTGCGCCAAGGCCCTTACCTTATCAAGGCCCGTATACCTTATCTGGTCGTCATTTATCTTATATATGATATCGCCGTTGTTGATGCCGGCCTCTGAGGCGGGGCTATTTTCGGGAATATCCGACGCCCTGAAACCTTGTTCATCCAGTATAATATTAAACCCAAGCTGTCTCTCAATGTCATTTGCTGAAACACTCACCGGCAATATAATTTCCCTCTGGATAATAAGCCTCAATTCTTTATATTTAGGGTCAAGCAGCAGTCTCTCTATATCTTCTTCGCTGGAATAACCTATAAGATTCCCCCATATAGAGACTATTAAATCGCCACCCTTTAATCCGGAGATTTCTGCAGGAGAACCCTTCAGCAATTGTTTTATCATAACCCCCTCTGTATTCTTTTCGTATGTAACGCCTATTGTCTCTCTTATCCTCTCGCGGGCGGTTTTTATTCCGGAATTTTTCTTGGGGGTAACAACGCCTGAAATCTCCGCTCTTCTTATTATCTCTTCCTTCTTTTCAAATTCCTTTCTTCTCAGCTTAAGCGTTGTAACCAGGCTTATTGCATCCCTGGCTTCCTTAAAATTAGGCTTCTCTGCCAAGGCCTTTTTATAATATTCAATCGCCTTGTCTAAATTATCCTTCTCTTTATAAAGATTACCGATCACCAAAAAGTTTTGCTCTTTGGTGTCATAAATTATCTCCTGGATATCCTTTTTTAAGATTTGAGCCTCTCCCTCTTCCTGGCTAAATACAATTCTATCGGAATACCTTTCTATCACTACGCCTTTCTCTTCCCTGCCATCTTTAAGCCTGACGGTATCAGAAAAGGCACTCTCACAAAGAACGAAATGAATTGTAGCACTAATCCAAATAGCAAAAATCCCTGCCTTGCCGGCAGGCAGGAAAATCCCCACCTGCCGAAGCAAAGCAGCGGACAGGCAAAATGACATATCAAAATGTAAAATTTTTAAACAATTTTGGATTTTTAATTGTAATTTTGATTTTTGCATTTTGATTTTTGGATTAAACCATCATGTCTCCTGCTCCTCAAGTGATGGTTTCTTAATTTCTTCTTCGGGTTTTTGCTCCTCGTCAGCCTCTCCCTGAACTTCCAACACCTCGCATAGGCTATTATCCTTTAATTCGCCCTGCGATTCCGTAATCACCAGTTCTCCGTCGTTAAGACCCTCTTCTATAACCGCGTATTCTATCGTCCGATAGCCCGGCTTGATAGAACGCTGTTCGGCCGTATCTTTTTTGCCTTCCTCTTTTTTTACAACAAATACATAATATGCGTCTTCCTTCTTTCTAATCGCTCCTGTCGGCAAAAGAATGGCGCCTTCCTTCTCGTAAACGCTTATCGATGCCCTGGCAAACATACCCGGCTTAATAAGCATGTCCTTATTGTCGAGCTTTATCTTTACGGTCATGGTCCTGCTTCTTCCTTCAATCTGCGGGAATACCTTGTCAACGGCCCCGAAAAAGTCCTTATCCGGGTAGGTATCTACGTTAACCTTCGCGGATTGCCCCAGCTTTATCTTCTCTATATCCTTTTCGGTTATGCCGATTTCTACATAAACAGCGCTTATATCCATAAGAGTTGCAACCTTTATATTCGGGTTTACAAGCTCTCCCGCCTCGGCGTCCTTTGAGGTGAGCACGCTGTCTATCGGCGCAAACAGGGATGTCTTATCAAGCTCGTTTTCGGAATGTTCCACCTCGAGCTTAGACGTCTCAACCTTTGACTTTGCAACCTCATATTCCTGGCTGACCTCGTCCAGCTTTGCTTTTATAATCGAGCCTGCCTCGTACAGTTTTTGGTACACCTCCAACTTCTTCTTTCCGGCTTGCATCTCTGCCTGGGCCGTCTTTAGCTTTGACTTGTTGTATTCAATATTCAATTGGGCTTCCTTCTGATTCAAGGCGGCTATCACCTCGCCCTTTTTTACTATATCGCCCACCTTAAAATTTATCGCCTCAATTATACCCGTTGACTCAAATTTCAAATTTACCTCAGACACCCCTTTTACCGTGCCCATGCTGGGGAAGGTATCAACAAAATCAATTTTAGTAACTTTGAATGCGCGCACAGGTATAACCTGCTCTTCCTTCTGTATCTCTTCCTTCAGCTGCGCCTGTTCTAAGTGAGGCAGTTTTGGTTTTCTCGCAAAAATACTGTACGCATACAATATGACAACGCCCGTAATAATAATCAGGACCATAAGCGTGAACTTCTGTTTTTTTTGCGGCATTTGAACCTCCTCAATGAGTCCGCCATAGGCGGACGAATTGATCCCGAAGCTTAAGCGAGGGATCTATCTTATTTAATAATCTCTAAGCTTTATTTGAGTTTCTTTTCTCCCGCTACCTTAGTTTTCTCTAGTGGCTGTGGCGTTTCCACATTATAAAAACCGCTTAACCCTATCGCCTTATTTATGCTTGATATAGCTGCAAAATAACTGTTGATGGCGTTCAAATAGGAGACCTTTTCATCCGTAAGCTTTATCTTGTTTTCAAGCAGCTCTGATAAAAGCGCCTCATCCACATCCACCTTTATCTGATTTACCACGATTTCCTTCTGCCTCAGCTGAATCTTTATAACAGAACCGTCCACCTGCATAATAGCCTTTTCATATCTGAAAAACGCCTCCCTTACCTCGCTGGATATGCTCTTTTTTACCTCGTTTAATTCGTTCAGGGCCTTTTTAAGGTCTATCTGGGCATTCTTTTCTTCTGAATAGCGCGTAATATTGTTCAAGAGATTAAACTCCCAGCTCTGCGAAGAGGACCCTGTCCTTGTAGTCTGACCGAGTCTGGGCGATGTTTGATCCTTGCTCATGTTATAGCTTAGGGTATTTCCGCCCAGTGGCTTTGTAAGCATAACGCCTCCATACCAGGTTTCGCCGAGTTCTAGACTCTCTGTCTTATAGGCTCCCCCGCCCTTCCCGTAAGAGCCTGTAAAGTCCACCTTAAACTGATTTTTATTCCTGGTGATTTTCTCCTCAAGCTCTTTTACCCTTACAGTAAGCTCGTTTATAAATAACTCCGGCCTATTTTCATAGGCAAACTGCACGCTCTTTTCCAGATCTATATCTATCTTTGCATACTGAAGGGGCTCTTTTACCTCTATTTCATAGGAAGATGTGTCCAGATTTAATTCATGCTCCAGCTGCAATTTGCTAGAGCCCATCTCCATCTGCGCCACATTTATCTGGTAGAGTATTTGGGCGTAGAGGTTCTGAAGGTTCAGGTATTCCACCTCTGTAGAAAGCCCTACATCATATCTCCTCTTTGCAATTCCCAATATGTGTTCTGCCTCTGCCTTAAGCTCCTCCTGCGCCGCCAATACCATCTGCGCTCCGACGTAACTATAGAAAGCCATCTCAACCTTCGCTATAAAATCCGCCTTAATTTTATTATAGTTACGCTTTGCTATTTCAAGGTTAAGCTCGGCTTTCCTGACGGCATCGCGTAGCCTTCCGCCGTAATAGAGGGGCTGTTCCATCCTCAGCGTATATTCCCTCTCAAGAAAATCCACATCATATATATCCCCTTCTGTTTTTACATTTTTAAAAGACGCCGACGGGAAAAGCGCTCTCTTAGCCTCCGTTACCTTAAGCTCCGCGAGCTTTACCTCGTCAAGGGCTATCTTTGCGCTCATATAATTATCAAGGCCAATATCAATACACTCTCTTAGGTTGGTTATCTTTTTCTTGGGCTTCTTTTCCTCTTTCGCGGGAGCTTGCGGCGCACCTACGAGCCTCCTCTCTTCCTCGCCCTTCCTGACAAGCTCTTCAACAGTAGGAGGTTTCTCAGCTAACTTTTGCGGTTCTTCCTTGAATTTTTCTTTCTGCGATCCCTCCTGTAGGCTCATCAGCTCCTCTGTCATCGCATAATCCCGGCCTTCTAATGGCTGCTTCTCTTTTTTTGCCTCAAGCTGTTTTTTTCTTATTTCTTCTTCTTTTTGCCTTCGGCTTTCAAACCGGCCTTTCTTCTGGGGCATAACCTCTACCGCTTTAACCAGGCCTGAGGGTTCCTTTTTTTGAGAGGGCGCTTCTTTAATTTTAACTGCCTCTTTAGGTTTCTTCTTTCTCTCCGATTCCTTTAACTTTTCGGCCTCTTTAGCTAAAATACGGTCCTGCTTTTCTTCCTCTAAAATATCTATTAATTCTTTTTGTTTGGCCTCATCAAGTGCCTCAGACATGAGCTCTTCACTTATTCTCCCTGCCTCGACAGTTTCCTTTTCCTCGCTTGGCTGTGCCAGCCTCGCAGCTAGGCTGGCAACTACAACCTTGGGCACTTCAATATCAACATTTAAAACTGTATCATTTTCTGCATAAATACTATATTTGGGCTTTTGTTTAAACTCCACGATTATTCTCAGGATTTTAGGCGGGCTGGAAAGATAGTCAAAAAACTGGTGGAACCTTACCTCTTTAATATTCGCCGTATTCATCTGCCTTGTCATATACCGCTCGTCTGTAAAGGCGAGCTCCGCCTCCGGAATACTTATTATAAGCGTAGGGGGGTCTTCAAACTCACTTGTGTCATAATAAGATATGGGCTTATCAGAAGTGATAACTATCCTGATTACGCCTTTCAGGGTTTTGAAGTTTACCTCTTTAATTCTTACGGGCTGGTATTCTTCTGAAAAGGAATTGAAAGGAACTATTAATATAAAAAGGAGCGCGGTAAAGATACTTATCAGGAAGGAATATTTTTTACTCAATAAACAAATCCTTTTTTACGGATATGTTATTCAAAATTTATACTATTATATTTTCCTCCTTTCTTTTTGTCAAGTAAATTCAGCCTTTTTTGATACTGTTTTGATATCGTTTTCTCATACCATATCAACTTTTTTAATCTAATTTAAAAAGTTAAGCAACCCTATCTAAAATAGCCTGCGGAAATTCCATATGTGGTATACCCAGGCTATTCAACCATGCATTAGTCAATATAAAAAACCTTAAATAGCCATCTCCTAATGCTCTCAGATTTCTCATTTGCTCATAGGTCAACAATGCTATACAAGAACTGTTCTGCCAGGCTCTATCAAAATGCCATATGCTAACATAAAAAATTCTTCCCGTCTTAATCTCTTCGCATTCAATTTTTCCTGTATATTGCTCGTTAAATCGCTTATAAACCCTGAACCAACCTGTTATAATTTCTCCGTTGTCAGAATAGACATTTCTAAGATACACCGTACAACTTGTATTTAATCTCATAATCTGCTGAAGTTCCCAAAAACCTACAGGTTCGCCTTTTGCACTTGTTATGCGCACCAGCCCTGCAGTCTTAAGTATTCCATGCCCTCCTGAAATAACACAGACTCTCTGTTTCTTAAAAGCATCATATATAAGATTAGTTACTACGCCGGTTTCTGCTCTATCAATATCCATCCTTTCGCCAATTGCACGGCTTAGATACGCCTCTGGAGAATACGCTGGCACAGGATTTCTTCTACATTCATCGCCGCCTATAACAATCGTTTCGTCGCCAACTCTAAGAAGCGTGATAATATCCGCTATTGTATGCCGGGCTTGTCCAAGGTATCTGCCCTCATTATCATAAATACCAAATAAGTTTTTCTTTTTTTCTCTGACAGCCCTGCCGCCTAAAACAGATATATCAGCAGCGGCGAATTTTTGCTGATATAATAATACAAAATTTTCATCTAACTCCTTCACATGGACTTCCCCGCTTTTTTCAAAATACTCTAAGCAGCCAAAGGCGCCAAGTTCCTTCGAAAGCAAGTCAAATTCCCGTATATTAAAACCGGATAGCATGCCGCTAAAGCGCGAAATCTCTTTCTGCAACCTGCTTCCTGCGATGTGGATTTTTCCAAAGATATACCTTGCTCCGCGGTCATTTACCATCTCCTTCGTCCTCGGATGAAGTCTGAATATAATATGCTTCCCAGCACTTAAGCCTTCTTCAAAAAACTCCCTTGCGAGACTCACCGCAAAATGGTCCGTATCCGGATGGTCTAACCATATCTCTACGATATTTGAGGCGTTTATGCCGTGTTTGGCAAGGACTATTTTAAGCGCTCTATGGTGCGAGGTCCAGCCAAGCCCGATAATAATGAAGCGGCCCTTTTCTATCTCTATGACACGCGTATTTCCTCCTGCAGGTGGCATTATCTGCAAAAATCTTAAGCCGTTCCCAAGTTCAACTTCTTCTACAGCATACCTTGCCATAATATCATCAGTCTTCTCAAAATCTATACTCGGCTCTTTTAATTTGGAACTAACTGCGAGCTGAGAATCTAATAAAATAAATGTGCCCTTGATAAAATTTTCATACACCTCTTTGCTATTTTTTTGTCCTTTAGCAAAGAAATGCGCTGATATGACAATTTGCAGTACTTTATTAAAAATATCTTTTAATCCAGCGTTATTTATTTGTTCCATTTGATGTCTTATATATCGCGTAAGTGCTTTTTGTTTTCGCCTATCCAAAGGACCTGCCCCGGCAAGAGTTTCCTTAAGATAAACCAGTCTTCTGCGCATCATATTTATATCATCAACAGGGGTATTTATATCTGGATTAGATTCCATTTTCCCAACTGTTTTATTTCGCCTATCTTTAATCGGTGCAAAAATTGCGGGAAAAGTGTTAAAAATTTTTAAACCCCAAAGAATCGCAACGCGTCCATAATCCGGTTTTCCTTTTAACCGTCCTGTCTGCTGTAGGCGACTGTGCCATTTTGTTATTACCCAGTTGGAAATATCTACAAGAGCGGTTCCTTTTTTAAACAGTAAACCTAACATTCCAATAGATAAAACAACGAGCACAAAAGTAGACTCTGCCATAAAGGAATTTAAAACAAATATGGCATATCCTGCGGCAAGCAGGGACATAATACCAAACACTAATATGGCCATATTAGTAAGCCGTGCCCTATGAGCTTTCTGAATAATCATCGGTTTAAACCGTCTTGCGTCCCCCTTGAGAATGGAAACAATATCTTCAACCGCCTCTCTTGCTCTATCTTGACTTAAGGCGCCGTAAACATCAAAGTAAGAAAAACGCCCTTCTCTCGGCTCTACTGAGGTAAGTGCATTTGTTAAATCATCCCCTGTCAGACCAACATCCTCCAGCGAAACAGGGAGTCCTAACGTCTCAGCCAGATGCTTAAGATACATCACATCAAGGCCATATAAATATCCCATAACAATTGTTGCTATGCCGACTTGTTCGCCATGAAGAATCTTTCCCCCTTCTTTAAGCACTCTTCTATGAGTAACCCTTTCAAGCTCATCGGAAAGAATATGTTCGCTCCCTGCTTTTGGCCGGCCAGACCAGAACAGCGTCATTAGATAAGAAATCTCTCTGCCCAACTCTGCTGCAATGCGTATACCCTCTTTGGAGTTCGAGGCAATCTCTGCCGCAGAGGTGCTTAAACGCTGTAATATCCGTATAGTCTGAAGATATACAAACGGATCTGCCCGTTCCTCGCCATATTTAAGCGCTAATTCCCAATCCTTAAGCGCTACCCAGCAGCTGGCTAAATCGCCTGCGCCAGAAATATTTCCTGTAGCATTAAGCTGGATAAATCCTAAGTCAATCAGTACCTTCTTCGCTGCGCCAACTGGAGCACCGTAGACTTCAAAGGACTCTCCGTGGGCGCCATATCCAAAACCATCACGTATAGCAACATTTGCCGTCCACATGGCATTGGTAGATATCGTGCTGGGAAAAAGATATACCTCGGTATTAAATTTATGGCCAAGAATCTTAGCCCAATCCATCACCGAACCTGCGCCAATACCGACGATAATAGGCGCTTTTGCGACAACCGATTCGTCGCGGACGCGCATTGCTTCCTGCTGCCTGATTATTTCTCGGGCTTTCTCATAAAGATTTTCAGAATAAACCCTCTGTTCGGAGGGGCGACCTTCAAAGTCCTCTTCGCTCCTTAAACCGTCATAATGTACCATACCAACCGATATATACCCCTTCGACAAAAGCTCATCTACCGGAACGCCCCATTCTCTCATCTGCTGGACAACCTTCGGAGACGTCACGAGCACAAAAGTCCTGCCGCTTTCAAGCAACTCTTCGATATAAGGCTTTAGTACCCCATCTCTGATTTCGACTTCTTCCGGATCAAATAGAGTGATCCTTCTTTCTGGATCCTCTGATGCAATAAGTGTTTTATGCTGCCTTATTTGTTTATAGAATGTTGCTTCCAGACCTTGTTTAACAGGAACAGCCGTATCGGTAATAAATTTTTCAAAATATCGTTTCACTACATCCTGCCAGTCTGTAACCGACATAGCAAAGATAAGATTAATTAGAATAGCGGGGATAAGATATGAGGAGTATTGAGGTTGGATTAATGACAGTATGAGGTATATAACTGCTGATAATGCGGTAAGTTTTAGACTTGCCTTTATGCCGGATATTCCTTCAGAGTCAGGAACACTTATACCAATTGGGGTTATTTTGAGATTTCTCCATTCCAATCTTAATCCGGCATCCTTCAGATGGGCCCTTTCATGATACACGAAGGAGATATAATAGATAAAACTTACTATGGCCATGCTTGGTAGGTTCAGGTTAGCCGGCTGTATGAGCCAGAATATAACGGCTATTATTGCTCCGATAAGATTAGACCAGGAGAGGGCAGAATGCGGTTTTTTACCTGATAAATCATGACGGATTTCACCCAATTCCACCTCTTTATCCTGAATTTCTAAAAGCAGGTTAAATATATCTCGTAATCCTGCTATGTGTTCCTCGGTTAATTTTCTTTCCCAGTATGCTGCAAATTCTTTTTCGTCGAAAACTCTTTTCAAAACAAGGCGTTCTAAGGTAGTTTCTAAATCTGCTACGGGAACTTTAGAAGCACGCGAAATTCTGTTTATCAAGGTAGTTTTTGTCCTTTTTAAATCGCCAATCTCTTCTTCAAGTATTCGGCTTTCTATTCCTAAATCCATTCTTTTCCTATTGTCTATAACACTTGCGAAAACCATTGCGCCGAAAATAAATCCCATATTCCCGAATACGTTATCAATATATGAAAAGCTTGCTAAAACAGCTATTATCAATAAAATGGTTATAAGAGCCATTAAAACCAGACGGTAAATCATCGGTTTCCTTGCGCCGGAGATTTCTACCTTGTGGACTTTATATCCCTGCGTACTAAGGGCTTTTGTTACGAGCGTCCTGGCTTCTCTTTCGTCTACCTGTGTCTTTTTGCCATATGGGATAACATCGCTTATCTCAAGTAGCGCTCTTACGCCTCCTTCTATAATTTCTCTTTTACCAAACAGAGTAACAGTTGCTCTGTAGCGCGGCCTCTGCACTATCATCGGCTTGCCGAATAGAATCCTGGAAGCAAGCCGAAATATAATAAATGCAAATATAGCTGCTGCAGCTTTAAGCGCAGAAATCACAATAAGCGCTATAAAAGAAAAAGATGATGATTGTAATGTATTTAATGTTCCAATATGTAAACCGGATAAACCTACAGGCAGCACATTTAAGATTCCGAAAGTAACGGCTACCCCCGTTATTCCTAACATTGGCCCTCCGCCTCTTGGCAGCAGAAAGGCATGAGTGCCTGCCTGCGCAGCGCCAGTCACGGAATATACAACCAACATGAATATGGCGCAGCTGATAACTAAGATCGCTCCGATAATAAAGATAAATAATTTTCCATTGCCTCTCATCCACCTAGAGAATGAAGTAACTAGAAACCTTATTTGAAGTTTAATAACCAGCTCATTATACAGGCCTGGGACAGCCCACCTGTATATATCACCTACGATATAAAATATTTCTTCACGCGATAAACCTCTCCTTATTAAACACCCAATAATAGTATCAACAGATAAATCGCGCTCCGTAGTTAGGTCAAGTATGGCTAATCTATATAATGATGGAAATAACTTTATTGCTTCTTGCAAAGGCATAAAAACACCATCTTCTGGTGTATTGAGTGCGGTAAACAAACAGGCTGCTTCATCAGCAACAAAAATCACGCCATGGAATTTAAATTCCAAAAACCATTGGATCTCAGATAGCGACTGCATAACATGCACATCAGAAATTCCATGCTTAAAACCATAGCGTTTGGCAATGGCAACGTATTCTTGCAGATATGGTTTCCCTGCTCTAGCCTTATCACTACAGCCGTCCTTAACAGACACGCCGAGTTGCTTCTCTAGCCTTCTCCTTACTGGTAGCCAAAATTCTGCCTTACGAGGAGTGAATTCAGAAAATACTTCTTTTACTATCCGTTTCATCTGTCGTCTTGGAATACTTTTCTCCAAGTCTGCTATCTCTCTTAATGGGTCTTCGGAAGACAAAATTATTCTTATTTCGTCTTCTTCTTTGGTTTGGTCAGCGGCCTGCGGCGCGGCGGGACCAGTATCATTATTATCTAAATCAGAACCGTCCCCTTTTTTAAAACCTTCTGCATCCGCAACCTCAGCAGGAACCAATGCGTCATCTTCTTTTTTGACACCTTTAATCACAAATTCATATCCGAACTTTCGAGAAACCCATCGATTTGTTATTGTATCGATGGCACAAAGAACTGGATCAAGAATTCGCACCGCGACCTGTAGCAACGGCGCATACCAGGGATAAATCGCTCTTTGATGTTCGTTATCCCATCGGTACACTCCAAATCCGTAGAGCGGAGCAAAACCATCCAGTTCAATGTTTGCCAAACCTAATTGCTCAAAGAGCTCTTTAAAAACCTCGGGTTTTTGTGGTTGTTCATAGCCATAACGCCATCGCCCCGGCGTTCTGCTCACGTCACGATAATCTACTCCATTCCACCACAAGGCAAATCGTAAAGAAAAGGAGTAATAATTCGGTACGGCAACGATCACACTGCCTCCGGGCCTGGTTACCCGTATCATTTCTGCAAGAAGGTGCGGAATTTCCTGAGATGGGTAATGTTCAAGCACTCCTTCATTAAAGACTGTATCAAAACTGCCATCAGCTAAAGGCAGGGTATCTGATGTGTCATATTCCATGAACTGGACTTGTTTGCCCACCCCGCGCAACGCAGCACTTCTCTGGCTAGTTATCAAAGCTCTTCTGGCCACATCTATACCAACTGCTACTCTATTGGGATCTTCCTGAGCCCAGCGGATCAGGTTCTTCGCAGATCCTGTCCCGACTTCAAGAATCTTATGGGCATCTGATGGGAATAGATTAGTAATCCGTCTATAAGCAGATCGGGTAAAGTTATTTAATTCGGTGTCGGTCGTGCGTAACACAGCAGCATCCTCCTGAACACTAAATCGATCTCCCCAAATCTCTCGTAGATTCCATGCCCGCCTATGACGAAAAGCATCAGGATCAACACCCTCAATCACCACAACAAGATATCCTTCTTTCTGCGCCTGAAATAAAGCCCACGCGAACAGGGCATGATCAATTCCTTGTCGCAAGACTGATAGATCAACTCGTATTACTGTTATAGTAACGCTGATATCTTTGCGTTCTATGCCAACAAAACCCAAGACTCTCCCTTCATGCTCTAAAACCCAGTATGCTGGCTGTGCCTGGATGATAACATCAGGAGAGACCGGCAGTACTCTCTGAAGGGTTTGGAATGGGTAAGCGGGGTACAATCGGGCGATATCATTAAGGTCATCCTGCCTGGCGGGCCGTATACTTCTCCATAATTCAGCCGGAATCCAATACTTTCCATTATAGATATTGAATTCTAGGATATCACCGGATAAGTGCAAAATTGGCCCTTGGGCAGCGATGGATTGCCTACTTTCATCAAGCACCTTGATATTTTTGTAATTTACTCCCTTTCGGTCGAGGTGGAGGGCGGAGGTGGGTGTTGGCGCGGTGGGGTCGGTTTGCAGCGTAGCGAGATTATCAGCAGCGTGCGCCAGTCTATCTATTGCATTTTTCAATTCTGGTTCTCGTAAAGGCGGTAATTCATTATTATCTATGTAAAGCAATCTGCTAAGAAGCCTCTCATTAAGCAAATTAACAAGCACATATTGGCGTTTAGCAAGCAACAGATAAAGCGCCTCTTTCAGTTCTGCCTGCTTTTCTTCGTTAAGCAGCTCAATATCTAAGAAGAATTGTGCTGCTCCGACACTATAATATGCCTGTCCGAGACCACGAATAAATATTAAAGTGGGCTCTCTTAAAGAGGGGGATATCACCGCTGCTTCCTCGCTGAGATGCATCTGTTCAAGTATCTCTGTCCGTGCTGTTTTGAACGCTTCTCTGATGCCGGGGATACTGTTCAGTCTTCTTAATTGCTCCTCATTCAGCTGTATAAGCTGTTGAGTCGGGCTGTAACACGTAAAATTACAACCTACAAAATCTGAGCCATGACTTATCAATGCCGAACGATAATCGTAGAATAAAAATGAACTTTGTTCAGACCCATCCGTTCCATAAGGCATCCTAACGGCAGCAAAATTGCCGCTTCTTAATGCGGAGTCTATTGCCGCCACTTGGGTATAATCATCTCCCGGGAGCATGCCGGCTGGCGGCCCTTCGTCTTCGCTCAGGGCAGGCGCGGCGGGGGATGCTGATAAATCTATCCTTTTAGGGGGATTGAGGATATGGTGTCCCCATGCCAAAATATTCCATATAACAAACCGCAATGGATTAGCTAAACGCTTCTGCCCCGCTAACGGGTCATAGACGTTATCGCTGCTAACGGGATAGAATTCAATATTCGGAAAAGCAATCTTAAATAGGAATAAAACCCTGGGCAGATGCATCGGGTGCGCCACAACAATAACCTTTTTGGGCAACGCTAATCCGGGATTTTCTTTAAAAATCTGGGCAAAAGAGCGGGGTTGAACTTGAGTACCTTTTTCTTGCGTATCGGAAGGGGCGTGGTCAAGCCATATATTTTCTTTTATACCGCTTTGCTCAAGAACCCTGCACATCGCCTCTGCCTCTCTCGTACCGTTTTGTTCGTACCAACCACTTAAAATAATCCTATCGGCTTTCCCTTTTCTAAAAAGTTCTGCAACTTTTTTCGCTACGGCTTCTGTGGGCGCGCTTGGAGTGCCGTTTTTTCTCACGGATTCACCGAAAGCTAAAATGAAATCCGCTTTTTCTTCGGGTAAGCGTGTTTTAGAGAAATGCACGCTGATTATGCTTTTTAAAGCGACTTTCAAAATAGCAAATAGGGATGGGGCAGAATCAGAATCAACTGGTGTAGCGTCTTTTCCCATAAGGCATGCAGTAATTACACTTATAGTGCCTATGATAAAGGTAATAGGATAAAACAGAAATTCAACACCGTGGATAATAGGATCATTGAAGTCTAAGGAGAGATAGCCAATCTTTATAACTGGAATAGAAATCAGGTTATGTAATAATCCATGGCTGCGGATGAATATATTGGAAGATGCCAGTTCTTCATCCACTGTAAGCTTGGGTGGACGGCCTATTACCTTAAACCCAAAAGCTATAACATTGCCTGCTAGCAATAAACCTCCTAGAACAAGAGCTCCAATACCTATATATTGGCTTAAAAATACTGCAAAACCTGCTGTCAGGACTATAGCTAGGAAATCAAAACTATCTCCTTTTCGATCGAGGTGGAGGCTAAAGGTGGGTGCTGGCGCGGCGGGGTCGGTTTGCGGAGCCAAAGGCAATTTTATGGTAAAAGTTGCGCCATCCGCATTATTCTCAGCAGTAATATCGCCTCCGTAGAATCTGGCAAGCCATCTGCTTTTTGCCAAGCCAAGGCCAAATCCGCCAAATCCTAGAGGGACAGCAAAACGATCTGATAACGAATATCTCTCTGGAGATATAAAATTTACATAGAATCGTTCGCTTATAAGCTCTGGGTTAGCGGTAAAACCTGTATCAAATATCCTGGGCAGCATATCCAAAGGAATACCGCCGGCATTATCAATAACCCTAAATACGATATTATCTTCTTCCTGTCCTATAGAAATTACTACGCTGGGATTTATTTTATCTTTTTCAGTAAATTGGGTTACGGAATTCTTAAATAACTCTTCAAGCATGATAAAAATATCCCAACTAGCAGCAATAACAGGAGAAGGGGTGTCACTAATTTCAGCTTCAATTTTTATGCCCAATGGCAACCCGTTCTCCTTTGATCTTGCGGAGCGGTAGGTTTCAACAACACACCCTAAGATTCTTTTGAGTTCTTCTCCTGATAAGATATTTAATGAAAGTTCACGGTAAAAATAAAGGCCATAGGTAAAATTAAAAAATTCAGCTAATTCAAAGGAAAGGGAATAAGCCTGATTCAAGAGTTCCTGAGTTTCTCTATTTTGGGTAAGATACGCAGCACAAGAAGAAATCTTGGCAAAAAATTCTCTGAATAACAGATTGGAATCTCCTGTCTTAGATAAGTAGGGATTAATATAAATGGCTTTTAATGATTGGATGAATGCACAAAATTCTCTTACAACTATCCTTTCCTCTTCATGGCCTTCAGGCAATCTAGTCTTAGCTAAATTTGGGTAATCAGCACAGCTGCTCAAAGCGAATAATTCAGATACTGCTTTTTTGAAACCGTCAAAATCTTCCTCCGGTAATTGAGGAATTACGGCAGTAAAGATGCGCTGCAAATCTCTTATCTTTTGAATAACTGTCCTATATGCCCTAGGCGCTATCTTGGCATAAAACGCCATCCTTGCTTGATCGTCTAAATTTGCGTACTCAAATTTTTTAGCCAATGCATAAAAATCTTTCGCTGTGCAGGGGATTACTGAGCCGGTCAGTCTTGTAATCTCATCCAATTTCTCCGATACCTCATCTGAATCGGGCCTATTATCTGCCATATATTCAAGGGTTTTGGATATAATTTCTAACAATTCATCGTATAAATCGCCGAATTTCTCCCATTCCTCTTTTTGTATGTTAAAGCGCTGGCCAATAATATCTCTGGTCAATTTATAAGTATTAAAACTAAACGGCTCTATTTTTTGCGGATGTTTTGTATGCAGAAGCGCCCATAATACCACGCCCAAGGCATACACATCCGAGCGGGGCTGGGGATGTGATTTACCTTCTCGCAGGTACATCTCAGGCGCGCTATAGCCTTCGGTTCCGGCGACTTCCTTACATACATAGCCTTTCTTATATCCAGTAAGAACCAGTCCAAAATCTATAAGAACCGGCCTTTTCGTTTTCTTTTCTATAATAATATTTGGAAGTTTTATATCTCTGTAAACTATATTTTGTCGGTGCAGATAGACAAGGACATCGCAAATCTCCTTAGCCCATCTTAATACATCCAAAACCGTATAATCAACCGCCTCCTTATGCCCCTCAAGGGTTTTGCCGTCAATATATTCCATTGTAAAATAAGGCCTGTCCTCATAGGTGCCTTGCTCAAACACCTTCACAACATTGGGATGGTCTAAAGAGCACAATACTTCGTATTCCTTGCGCATCATATCGTGTAAATTATCCACGTCAAATACTAAGGCTTGTTTAGGGCTTATTTTTAAAACCACGGTTTTCTTCTCTTTTATATCTACGCACTTATAGATTTCTGCCATGCCGCCTGCTTTCATAAATTCAACCACTCTATATCTGCCGTCAATAACACTGCCTAAGGGTATAGTAGCGGCCGAACTTGATGAATAAAACTGAGAAGCTGCAGAGAGATAACCCTCCTCCTTAACCAAAAAGCTCATATTTGTGGTGTAGTACTCGTGCGAATAATTAAAACCATTGCAGAGAAAATAGGTCAGTCTGGCATCTATTGCAAGCCGCTCATCTTCGTCCATATCCTCAAACGCCTCATGGCTTAATTCATGGAGGATTGCTGCTGAAAGGGCAATGAGGAAGGTATGCGCTGAGATTCTATTGTTTTTATACGATTCGAATAACGATTTATTTATACCGATAAGGCCGTCTTTTCTGCAGTTTTCACCGAGGTTTTCGGATTTATCCAAGAGAGAGAGGATGAGTTCATTGGATTTTCTTTCTTTTAAGGCACTGATAAGGCTATCTTTGTAATCGGGGTCTATATTTCCTAACTCAGAGAGGGAATAGTCAAGAAGGCTGGAGAGGTCATATATCTCCTCTCTATTTATTGCTTTAAATGCCTGATTTAATAGCGCGCCGTATGCGCCGTCAGTATCGCTGACTATGCGCCAGTCTGCTGTCAGGTTTATGCCTGCCTTCTCAAGCGTAATCGGCTCTATATCCTTTTGCCTGTTTTCATTTAATACTGCCTCTTTTATAGCTTGGGGAGTTTGAATACCATTTCTGTCTATCGCGCCTTTAAGGTAGCAGTCTTGGTCTTTTATGGGGGAGGGGAGGTGGGATAAAACGCTTTCAGCACTAACTTCCAGAAGTTGTAATTTCTCTCTGGCCGAAGCTGTTATCTCCTCTGTAAAATCTTTAGCAACTTCGTTAAACACATTCCGCACTAACTCGGGAGCGCGGGTTATATTCTCATGCATAGATAAATCTGTTTCTTCATCGCGGCGAGGTCTTCTTCTACCTTTTTTGCCCTTTGGCGTTTTTCTTCCTCTTTGCAGCCTGCCGCCCTCCCATTCATCATCATCTCCTCTAACCATTGTAAAAGGGGCTACTGCGCTAACCATAAATCCGATATTGCGCCAGGTATGAGCGTCAATGCCTAAGAACAAACCACCATTCGCCTGCGCCAAGAGCGAGAATATAAACGGCAAAAAAGCGATAAGGTATATCAGGAGAAATGATGTTAAAAGCCTGGGGACTCTTGGCGCCAGTTTTGGGAGATAAATTTTAACCGGTTTAAAGAAGGTGTCATCAGGTTGTATTACACCCAATTCTATTAAAGAGCTCTTTAAAGAGACGGCTGCCTTAGTTAATATTGAGTCTCTTTTATCTGTGCATAAAATCACCTCTTTTTTTAAGCGGGCGCCATAGCCGCTCACTAATACGACAATCAGGCCTCTAAATTTGCTTCTTAACTCAAAATCTTCGTGCGCTCCTTTTTCGCCGATAAGCACAATCCTGCCTTCATCATCAATAGCCACAATATCAGGCAGGGGGATTTTTGAATAAGTGGGGATTAGAATCAGCTGTTTGGGGTCAGGGTCATCCACGGGGCAAAGCATAACAATCTCCGGGGCTTCTTTAAAACGGCTTACAAAATAGAACCTGCCATAGCTTCCGTATGAACTTATAAGATTTAAGGCAAACTGTTCTTCTCTTATAGCGGTATCTCTATGGCGTGTATCTTTACCTTCAAAAATAACTACCGGCGGCAGGGTTTTTACAGGTGAGTCTGTAAAAGGCAAGCCCCGGTGCAACTCTTCGTAATAGCGCCTTGCCTCCTCCATAGAAGAAGCCCAATCTGTTTTTTCCAAGCGCTCTCTTTCTCTATAAAAATCCGATAACATTCTTGCGTTACTTTTTTGTTCTAAAATAATTCTATATATGTCGCATATAGCGTCATATATTTGGACAAATCTACCGCTTTCTGGTGTTTTTAGGGCGTAGGATTTTGGAACCGCCGCAGGTTTCAGCATAGCCCTAATTTTACCAAGTCCCCTATCTGAAGACCTGATAAACAAAGAGACTGTGCTCTGATAAAATCCAGAGCTTTTTCCTCCAAACGCCTCAGCGTGCTCTCCGTCTACTTCAATGGAAATCCCGCCGCGCCCTAAAACAGCATCTCTGACGCGGCTTCTGTCCTCAGTTGATAAAACCCTATCGCCTGATTCGCCGATATGGAGTATGGGCACTTCTATCTTAGCCAAATCATCGGCCGTATTCCTTCCTGGCGCTATTTCTTCTTTCTTTGTCAGAATCCTCCAACCCTTGCCAACGAGCTTGAGGGCTTCTTCCGCCCAGTTTAAAAAATCATTGGCAGTAAGTTTAGGATATAGTTGCCTTAATTCACTGGCAAATGTATCTTCTATGCGCAGTCTAAACCAGTTTGTAATAGCATCTTTCTGGATGAATGGGCCAGATTGGTATATAAAACGTTCTACATACTCTTGGATATCCTCATGCAACGCCAAAACAGCTGAGGAAATAACAGCGCCTTGGCATATGGCGTGAGGTATTAAGGGTTTCTCTATATCTTTTAAATCTTCCCTGCTAATCAATTGCCTAAATACGCTTTCTATGTATTTTATATGGCTATCAAGCGGGGGGTTAAAGTTACCATCGCTTAAACCCTGGCCGCATAAGTCAAGTAAAAGAACGTGCTTAGAGGGATTTTTCCTTTGATACATCAAAACATAATCCTTGAAATCCGAACTTACCTTTGCGTATGGCGGCACAAGGATAATAATTCCTGTTGGTTTTTCCTTTGCCTTGAATAACTGGCCGCGTATCATGATGCCGTCTGCCATTTTAAACTCGGCTATCTCTGCGCCTTCGAGTTTCACGGCTTTTGTTGAAGGCATAAGATATTCTGCCGCCATCATCAGCGATATAAGCCGGCCTGTCTCCGCAGGATTTTCTGGCAACTTGCGATGTCTAATTATCCGTCCAAGCTCGCCAATGAGTTTTATATCATCCCTGCCAAAAACCCTGCACATCTTTCTGGATTTAAGGACCAGCGCTTTAAATATCAATCCCGCTGTTTCATCAAGGCTCTTTAAGTAAAATAACCTGATAAGCCTGGTTAAGGTTTTTGACTGGGTGGGTAAAAACGCGTCTAACCAAAATGCCAAAGACATGAAAATATTCGGAACAAACGACAAAAATGGGGACGTTTTTATTTTTCTCCCATTTCTAATTGCTTCATACCAGTCGCCTCTTTTTAATATTTCTGACACCAGAATATCTAAGATTAACAGGGTAAGGTTGGATATAGCAATGGCTATTAAGGGTATTTCAATGGCAGGGGCTATAGAAATATCAAACCGATTGGATACAATGTGAACGCCAAGATAAAGGATAAATGTAAGGATAGAGGTTATAAAGTTTGCATAAAGGCCTGCTAATTTTACCTCTGGCGGTGAGCGCCCTGTAGTTACATTGCCTGTAAAGAAATCTTTTACCCCTACAGAGGTTTCAATGCCCATCTTCTTTGCCTTTAGATAGTGCCCAAGTTCCTGAACAGGAATTGCCAAAATTAATAAAATTCTTTGAAACCAGTTAAGTTTCTCATATTTACCCGTAAAGATATTCGCGGTTATGGACTGGGTAGATACTTTTCGTTTAGACAGCTCTGGGATAGTAATCTGGCCTGTGCCAAGGGCAATATAGAGTTGTTCCTCTGATTTAAAACCAAAAAAATCCTTTCTTAATTGAATTTTTAACTTTGTAAATATAGTCCTGCCGAGTTCTAATGCTTCTTTCTTTATCTCTGATAAATCAGATAATCTTTCTTTCATTGCTCTATCATCGGCATCCGCTAAGGCAAGGCAGATATATAACTCATCCGCATTGGCTAACACATTTCTTCTGACAAATGGCCTTAGAAAACCGCGCATTTCGCGGTCTCTTTTAATTTCTATACCCAATGCTTGCGCAAGGACTTTTTTACCTTTAGCCACTTTTTCCCTTCTATATTCTTCGGGGTCAGTTTCAGTCATCAGCCTAAGTAAAAGAATTGTGCGGGCATGTTTGCATGTCTTTTCAATTTCGCTGCGACGCAGAGCGCCTTCACGACCTAAGAGATAACCGTCCTCTTCACAAATGGCTGTTACCGATTCTTCAGGAGAAACCTGATAATTCAAACCTTGCAAACGGGCTGGCGCTGAGCCAATTGTATAAACCTCGCCATCTTGAAATTCATCTGGCAATCTAAAAGCAACATGGAATTTACTGGTTGATATACCTTTGAAATCAGCGCTAAAGCGCTTATCTCCGGGTAAGTAGGGCAAAGCGGCAAAATCAGCGCTTGTTGCACCTTTCTTCAGCTGAAATGTGTGCATATTCCGATGATACATCACATAAACCCAATCTCTAAAAGTTAAAGAACTGTCAATAGTATCAGAATCTTTAAAGAAATCCCCTGTCAATTCAACGGCCATAACTTTTCCCCCTACTTCAACCATATCAGGGTAAAATTTCTGGCCTGTTTCATCTGTAGCTCTAACTACCCAGCGGGCAAATTCACCTGTTCTTTCTTTAATATATTCATCTTTATCCCAGAATATCTGGATTTCAATATATCTTCCCTGCTTATCTTGCAAATTATAGTGATATACTAAATACCTCTTACTTTTTACCTCTGCATCAACTGCTATTCCGCCATAGCGGGTCCCCAGAAACTCCATAACAGCGCCGAGATGTTCTTTAGAATTAATCAAAATCTTGAGGCCAAATATATCTCTTTCATCTTCCGGATTTTGGTATTTATCAGATTTACGCTGGGTCTTTTCCCGGATAGAATATATATTTTTAACCCTTAGGCTGAGTCTTTCGATTTTAAGCCCTTCTACCTGAGTTTCCAAGCTCTTCAAAGCCTGACTAAGCTGATTTTTCTCATCTATTTCCCATTTCCGCTTTGCCTCTTCATAATCTGCTCCTTTCCCGAACATCTGGTATCTTACCAATCTTTCTCTTAGAACCATATAGAGTTCTCTATTTTCTAGGAAGAATATTCTCTCTCTTAACTCGCTTGATAAATCAGATAATCCAACCCTTTCAGCAAGAGGGATATAAATCTGTTTTGTTTCCTTAAAAATATACTCGCGAAAACGGGGAGGAACCTTTTCATTGCCCAATATTGATGTATTAGCCAGCTGGTCGCAAAGCGCCAAAAGCCTTACCTCTGGCGAGCCTGTGGTGCGCTGAAGAATCAAATTACGCTGCGTCCGCTGCATAACTAAGTTCATATGATAGTAGATATTATCTCTTCCTGCTAACTCAGAAGGGAGGTAGGGTATGCTTATAGCATCTTTTAATTTAATAACAAGTTGGGTAAGGCGCTCTGCCTTTTCTTTATCAATGCCGCCTTGCGTAATTAAACATTTTTTTAAGTCCTCTTCTTTTTGCTCTATGCCATGAAGCAAGGCAACACATATCAGGTCTTCCTGTATAGAAGTTTCTAAATCAAGTTTTTCAGCATATTGGCGCGCATATTCAGCCAAAATCATAGCATGGTCAATATAGCTCTGCGCGCCCAAGAAGTAATGGCCATGGTAGGCTGTTTGGGCAATCTCTAAAATCTTGGCGATAGTTTCATTTTCTTTAGCCAGAGACCTTATGGGGCTTGTATCGGGTATAAATGATAACGCTATTTCATCTGGTTTAATTTGTAGCTGGGGTTGAGTGAGTTTTATTAAGGCTTTAATCAAAAAGGTTTTTCTTCTATCTGTTGGGTTGATTAAATAAGAAAGAAGGAGCGCAACCAAGGGATGATTAATCTTATTTTCTTTAAGGGCTGTTTCGGCAAGAGACTTTCCCGCCACTTTTACAAAATCCGTCCGTTCTACCAATTTGATAATCTCCTTAACCGCTTCTTCCTGGTTTAGATTTTCAATGGGGACACCTGAAAAATAACGGTCTATACATATAGCAAGTAAGGTAGTATCGGGTTGTATGTTCTGTTTCTGTGAAAATTCCCAGAATAAATCCCAGAATTTACTATTTTTATCTTCAATTAAATCTACGAGCGAACGATATTTTTCTTCTAAAATAGTACCTTCTTTGTCTATCGCCCTTTTTAAAAATATTGTTTTCCAGAAGTGCCACATAAGCCCTTTAAAGCCATCTTTATAATAAATAATTATGTACTCTTTTATTCTCATCGCGGTTTCTAAATCATCTTTTGATAACTCTTGCCCGGAAAATACTGCATCATATAAAAGCGGATTTCCTAAAATTACGGCTATATGTAATTCTCTATATAATTTATGTATACCCAAATAATCAGATTTATCATCACATTCAATGCCCCAGCTTTTACCCAGCAATGATAATGTTATAAGTTCAGCTTTTCTCATTTTTATGGCAAATGTTCCCATATAGTGCAGGGTTTTATCAATAGCCTCTTCTATCTTTTGGCCAGAGATACCCGCTAAAGACAATTCTTTTTTTAAAAAATCTTTTATTCCCTCTGCTTCCGGGGAAGTTTTTATAATATCTGTTAATCCTAGACAATCTTTTATATTCCTTCTTAACATCCTTTCTGTATCTCTATCTTTACGGTGGGGAATAAAAGTAGCAGCTGCAAGAATTACCCTTTCTCTGCCCAATGGCTGATGTTTTTCAACAAAATCTTTAAGAGATTTTATATCCGGTTGTGGTATCATAAACATATCTTTATATCTATCTTCAAATCCGCTTGGTTCCATAAGCATTGCCAACTTGGCAAAGATTTCACTAATATCATCAAAATTCTCTTCTCTCATTAATTGAGATTTGCAATCAAGGGCATTGCTAAAGATAATGGCTACCTCAAGCAGGGGCCAGTTTGATTTTACTGACTCAGGAATAGGATGCTGGCGTGGACCTTGCGCCAAATGATATGCCTCCAGTATATTTTTTATTGCGGTTTGTTTCTTTGCCCTGCTTACGCCGGGTGGTTCTTTTTGCAAATTCCTAAAATTCGCCTCGGCAAGGAACATATAATCCAGTGTTTTGGGGATTGAAATGCAGTTACCTTTAAATGCGCCCTCGTGAAATTCCGCAAGTTTTTCAATTGCTTTTAGTCTTTCTTTAGGATAGGCTAACTTATTAAGTTCTTCTTGAGATAAACTGTAAGCCTCAAGGCGACTATAATTTTCATAAAACTTCTTTCTAAGGTTATCCAAGACATCATTAAAAAGGGCTTTTTCTAAGCTTTCATTATATTTATATATAGATAAATATGCACAAGAAGCAATAAGTATTAGAGAAACTGTCTCATCAAGATACTCTATCTGGCGTTTTATATCGGGTTTTCCTTGTTCATTTTTAAAGGCATCTATTGTTTCAAGATTGCTCATTCTATCTTCAAGTTTTATAAGTATACTCGGTAATCCCCATGGTTCGCCTTTCTGTCCAGGTCTATGTATCCCGCTATATAATCTTTCCAGATAACGCCTATCGCGTCTTGCCTCCTGCTGCTCTAGTTCCCTAGGAGAAAGATTTTCATCCACACTATCTTTAGTCAATAATTGCATGTAATAACGAACTCTTTTACCAAATCTTTGTTCAATCTCATCCAAAGTTGCCTGTTTAGATTCTACTATATCATGCAGTAAACTGGCTGCTAACAGTTCATCTTCAAAATTAAAAGCTTTTTCTTTATCAGAATATCCTTCAGGTATTATCCAGCGTAGATTGGGATGTCTTTCTTTTACCGTCTTGATTCTACTGGCCAGTCTATCAGCTACATCTATCTCATGAAAGATAGTAAGGTCCCCGCTATCCCGGAAAAATCCTGGTTTTTGTATAGAAATAGCTGACCTTTCAATAAGAAAATCAAATGCGTTGCGCGTAAGCGGCATTTTAGACTCAGAAGGAAAGTGCTCTTTAAGATGTTCGTATTGGCCCATTTCAAACCCGCGCTTTGAAATTTTCCGGAGTAGGTTTTTCACAATATAAAACAAAAGAATGCTGTTAACTACGGCTATACTTACGCCGATAACAAATAAAAGCGTCGTGGATGCGTTCATCAGGACATATATGAAGAAAAGAATATTTAACACGAAAAGCTTGGGGCGCAAAAACCTGATTGAGTCCACAATCAGGTTGCGATAAAAAGGAGAATATGCCTGTTTGAACAATCCCGGGCCGTGTTCATCCAAAATTATCTTCATTGTCTGCTGTTGGACGAAAGTTGACCATAGCAATTTTTCAATCCATCTGTTTATTATAGAATTAGTTACGCCGAAGGTTATAAACCTGCGGGCATTATGACTTTTATTTACATAAACAGAATCTGCCCATTTTTTGATAAATGAGGGCATTACCGGCAATGTCAAAAAATAATAAACCGGGTGATGAATAATAAGAAATACCCAGTTTTTATAGTAAAATCTTTCCCAGTTTTTCTTATTCAGACTTGTGGCAAATTTTCCCGGCTCAATCTTATAATAAGGAAACTGAAGCAGTTTAAACAGGGGCCAACCTATAATCGGATTAAAAGGCGTGAAGAATAAGGTAATAAGCGCAAATATGGCTAGCATAAGCGTTATACCTTTATCGGGCGAAACAAACGTGTAACCCGATAAAAACAGCGCAACTGTTACCAATAAAATAATCATTAGGGTGGAGAGGGGTAATTGAGAAACTTCCATATCAAATGGAGGAAAGGAATTATTTTCAAGAAAAAGTGCTAATTTTCGCCACTTTCCTTCTTTATTTTTTATTGCTCTCTCAACTTCAGAAAAATCTCTATATACTGCGTTGAGATAATTAATAATGGCACTTCTCGACCCTCCTGACCTATTCAAAATAAAGAACCAAATATCAATTGATTCCATTATTCCTTTTGATTTGGTATGACGTAGAACTGGGGCAACGGTAGAAATTACAGCGTCTGTAGTAGCCGTTGGGCTTGAGGCGGATGTGGCTTCCCCTGGAGAAATTACTACCCTTGGCGTTTTTAAAGATTTATCCCTTTTACCCAAAACATTTCCATGGCCGGGCCAGATGCGCACATTTTGTAAATTCAATAAAATCTCTTCTATTTTCTTTAAAGCATCCTCGTCAAAATTAAGTTTTCCGGATAATCTTTTAAGCATAGTTACAAAACGCGCCTGAGTAGGGTCTATCCGGGAAATACCTATATCTCCGCTTACTACCTCAAGCAGGCTATAATCTTGGTCTGTAAGCATAATGAGTATGCTGTCTGGGGTATGAGCGCCTACTTTAAACACTAAAATCTTAAGGTCTCCAAAATCGCTTTCGCTTAAGATTTTGTCAAATTTTATAGGCGTATCTTCGTCTGTTTTAATCTCTACCGCTTTAAAAGACTCTTCATAAAAAACGGGTTTAACCTTTGGCTCTCTAAAATCGCACATAATCTTAAATATCATTGTGTCAAGGTAATCTAAGGGCCATTCAGGGGTTGTTTCGGGGAATCTGCTCTTTAGGACGGAATCAAAATTCTTATGGCTGTATAAAGGTATGTCAAATTCTTCGGCAAGTTCTAAAGCGCCTCCTGAGTGGTCCGTATCCGCATGGGTAAGTATGATTTTTTGTATCTTCGGAATTTCTATCCCGAGCGCCTCAAGGACTTTCTTTAAGGCAGGGTAAGTTACGGTTATTGAACCATCTATCATGATAAATTCCCTGTCTTTTCTTTTGCCCCTGGCAAGTATATACACATTTGAACCGTCATCAAACCTTATCTGGATAATCTCGGCATCAGGAGAAACCATTTTTCTTTCTGCAAAGACAAAGGGTTTACCGCTTCTATCTACAAGTTCAACATTAACATCTGTATCTGATATTTGAGTTTCTTTTAGAGTAAAGCCTGCTTCTATTTTCTCCATAAAATCATCTATTCTATTCACAGAGTCATCTAAGGACTTTGCAATCTTATCAGCTATAGCCTCTGGGTCTGAGGCAGCGCCCGGGCGGTTCATCCTGAGCGGGGCGATAAGGCGGGAGAATGTTTTTATAAAAATCCTGAGGAAGGTATTTCTTTCCCTGCCAAAATAGTGCTTATCTCTTAAAAGATAATATAAACTTAAAAGAAATTCTCCGATGTCAACCGCTTCTGGCGGAGCGCGGTTCTTTAGTTTACTGCATATCTCATCCAATTCTTTTTCATCTACTTCACCCTTAGCTATAGCATTGACTGTCAGATTAAAAATGTCATTTAGTATATCCGAAAAACCAGACCTGATAAGTTTAGCTCTCATATTGTCGTCATTTAAAATTTTAAGTCTTACATATGCGCTGTAAAGTCTTCCTCCTTCTTGAATATCTTCGTTACCAGCAAGATTTTCCAGATACCATTTTATCTCCTTGTAATATATCGGCACATTCGCATGACCCGCCTCATAATCCTCTAGCCTTGACTTAAGCTTAACAGGGCCAACAACAGGAACCATTCCCTTGGTTAGCGCTTTGTTACAATGAAACCAGATTGTATCATCAAAAACCCTGTATTCAGGATACTCAAGCAGGAATAAGCCAAAGTATTTGTGCGTCTCTTCAATTTTATAATTATGTTCTTTTAGCCAGAAGAAATAAGCAAAGAGTTCTTCAAAATCTGCTTTATATTTATCCTTTGTTTCTTTTTTAACAACAACATACGTATAAAAAGGTATACTATTTCTACTTTCCCAAAACTCTCTAAACTCCCTAAAGAAGCTTGACGAGAAATCATCAAAATTACTTCTCATTACCTCTCTATCAAACCTTATAAATTCCTTTGCCCTGCTGTATGCGGCTATTACTATATGAATTTTATCGCCCAGGATAGATTTAAGATGCCTCATATACTCAATAACTGCATCTATAGTCTCGTGGCCCATACCTATTAATTCCACTTCTTCCCAACTCGGCCTTTCTATCCCGCGGCCAAACCTTAAGATAAATCCTGCCCATTTTCTTATATATATTAGCAATGCCTCAAGTCTAAGGGATATAGTCCTTGCAAATATCCAGTAACACCAGAGAGTAGCTTCTCCTTCCCCTTTGTTTAAAAAGTCCAAAGTCTCTGGCTCATCCCTAAGGTCGCTATATTTATCCGGCGTATATTCCTCGCCAATACCCTCTTTAAGATAGGTTACAACTCCGTTAACAAGCCTTTTGCCATTTTTGCTGATTAATTCACAGACTATAACCCTCTCCGTGTCAAGCGAAGAGATATGTTCTTTTCTAAGTGCGAGCTCGCCGACTCCGTTCTGTGCCGAGCCGTCAACATTCAGCTGATAGACCTCTTTATTCTTAAGCTCTCTTAAAAGCGCTGTTCTTGAAATAAGCGTTCCTCTTTTATCGCGCTTTATGGAAATATAGATTAGGCCCTTTAGCAGCAGGTATCTATTTGATTCTAATCCAGTAGGATAGACCATCCTAGTACCTTTAGTCCAGAAAGGATAGGCCAACCTCTTTCCATTAAGGTTGGGCCTTAAGGATGGGTCTAACTTAGCAAACTTTATTGCTGTTCTTGGGTTTACCTCTTCGGTGATATCGAAAGGATTTATATAAACTTTATCCAAAGCATCCGGATTCTGGCGGGCGACTTCATAATAAACTTCTTTTATAACCTCAAAATTATTAGTCCCTGTTAAAATTACCTTTTTATCTTCTGAGATAGCCTTTAAAACACTATTAACAGTAAGACATAGCCAAATAGCACGTGGTATAAACGGCGGCGCCCTGACTTTAATTTCTGCAAATGAATCCTCATGCGGCGTTAAGGTTTCAGTAATTTTTAATGCTTCGCCTTGTACTCTAATAACATCCTTGGTCTTATCCGCTTGTGGACTTACGCTATGGTAGTATCTTACAACCAATGCCCGCATTTCCTCTTGCATATCAATACCCCATTTGTCCTTTAATAATTTATATATTCCCAGCCCTATCAATTCCTCGTGAGCCGCTTCAGGAGCAAGTGCTTTTTCGATTACCCTAACTACTTGCGCGCATAGAGCCTGCTTAACTTGAGAGTTAATTTCTTGCTGTTCATTTCTTATTTTTTCAATTGTATTAATAACTAAGCGATAATCATGCTCCAAAATTTTAAGATTAAACTCATGTTTCAAACGTAATAAACGCAAAATACGTCCTAAAGTAAAATTACCGCCGTCTCCAACTACTCTTACTATCCCTCTTTCAAAATCCTCTAATGCGTGAACACGTCCATATATATTTCCTTTACAGTCTATTGCCATCTGTAATAATGCCGGCCCTGTGCCTTGCGAATATAAAATTCCAGTCTCAGCATCAACGAAACACCTCTTCAAGAAAATCCTTTCTCCTTCAGGAGATATAATTGATACTGGACCGGAATATTGTATCTGTACTTCTCCATATTCACTTTTCCACATGATGCGGTTTTCATCACTGGGAGGCTTAAGGAATAGTCTGTAATCTATGCCCAATGCATCTGCTAATAATCTGAGTTTCTCTATAGCATATTGATACACTCTTTCGTTTGTAAGACTGAGAGTTCCTAAGAATTCTAGTCTTTCTTCCTCTCTTAAGGAAACTTTTATGGTTATATCTAAATCATTGAGCTTTCCCCCGGTATAAGCATCTCTTACTCCCCCGCCAAAGACTACTATGTCATCACTTAACCCTACTTCTCCTAACCAACGTAAAAATGCAACTAATCTCTTGTCTTTTAACTGAGTTAAATCAAGATGCGTTTCTCTTATCCTCGCATGAAGCTTTTCAAAAAGCCTGTCTATTGCTTGAGGGACTTTTTGTCTAATAAAATGCTGCCCTTCACTTGCTTCAATAAGTGCAACGCGCCCATCCCAATTGTCAAGTCTTTCAACCGGGTTCGTATAAGAAACTATGCTATCATGATCGTCATAGATATAGAAAACCTGTGTCTGGGGAGATCCTATCAAAACCTCATGTAAAAGAAATATGGTATCCTCATCACCTAACTCTACTAATACCTCCAATGTTCGCTCTCTTTCTTGAACGCTAACCTCTGGCTTTTCTTCGTCTGGTACTGTTAAATGATTTATCAATGGACCTACGGCGCGGTTATCTCCTATTGCGCTCAATAGGCCCAAGGTTATAATTCGGACAGACGAAGCTGGGTCATCCAGCGCCTTTATTAAACCATCCACTGCGTAATAACCACCTATTGAACCTAATGCTTTAACCGTTGTTTCGCGCATCCATATAGCAAACTGATCATTCACATATGAAGCTTCATAATCTAATAATTTTATCAATCCATCAATGGCACGAGGATCTCTAATTTTTCCTAACGCCTCTGCCGCAGCATCGCGTACAAATAACTTTTCATCCTTTAATAAATTTAATAACACATCCACTGCGGCTAAATTTTCAGTATTCCCTAAAGCCCTTGCTACGTGCAAACGCACTGAGGGGTCTTCATCTCTTGTTGCTTCAGATAAGGCATCTAATACAGAAGGGCTTCTTATATATCCTAAGGAATCGGCAACAGCACAACGAAGGTTTTTTAAATCTATTGCTAAATCAATATCGCTCCTTGAAGGTTTGCCTTCAAGTAATTTTCTTTCCCTGCTGTTATCTAATAAAATTCTTGCTAGCCCTTTTACTGCACTACTATGGCCAATTTCTCCCAATAACTTCACCGCACCAATACGAGTTTTTATAGGTAAATTGTTATTCTCTGCGATTTTCAGGACTCCGTATACTACTATATATACTTCATAATAAGGTTTTATACTCTCTTTTAATCTTGCTGCAGCATTGCTCCGCACCCAACTATTATCATCTTGCAGTTCTTGTAAACGTAACCTTAATTCATCCCTAAGTTTTATTTTATAATAAACCCCTTCTAAATCTCCCTCAGGATGAAATGCAGAGACTAGGTTTGCAAGATAGAAGCCGATATGGGGGATAACGAGGAATATTGCGATTAATGCCTTGGCAAATACGGGTAAGTCAATATGAATACCTAATAATTGGACGACAGCAAAGACTGGAAGTCCGATTATAAGAGCTGGAAGGATAATTGGACCTGCTATTGGCGCAAGTT
Source organism: Candidatus Omnitrophota bacterium (assembly GCA_020052955.1). Taxonomy (GTDB): domain Bacteria; phylum Omnitrophota; class Gorgyraeia; order VGKN01; family VGKN01; genus JAGVOB01. Next base: position 37,464 of record JAGVOB010000152.1, read on the forward strand.
CTTTAAAGAGAAATAAAGGCGGGAGGGGTTTCTTTGTTTGTTTGCCTTCAGGAGGGGCAAGGATTTGGACTGAACCTTCTAGTATGTCAGATAGGCTTTTTGCGCTTACATCATAGCCGGCTAGCCTACCTGCGAGATGCCAGAGCTCTTCCCATATCCCGGCAAATAGCGCTGAGAGAATCCAGAGAGCGCCCCAAAATCCTTTCTTAATTCCATTGGCTTCTTTAAATTTACTATGCAGACCTGACACAAGCACAGAGCGGAGGGCTACAACCTCTTGGGCATCCTCTACATGCTCTATCAATTCAATGAGTATTCTTGCTTCAGTAGCTCTTGGATGTATAAAGGCAATTTTGTCGCCACGCGAATTTTCACTTACTGTTGTTTTAAGTACTTCTGGCACTATTTCATTAACAACTGCTAATGTATCTTCTATTCGGGCTGTCTTTAGTGCAACGTGGTGGATAAGAGTATCTTTTTTCTGTGCCTCTAAAAATCCAGCTACTTTTTCACCCTCTGGATGTCTTTCAATCGGCTGGATTATCTCAATTCCATAGGCAGTCCTTAGCGCATACACTCCTTCCGTACTCTCCTCTACCACTTCTGCGCCAAGGCGCCCTGCGATATCGTTGATACCTCCCCTGACCGCTATGGCTATGTGGTCTATATCGCCGATATTTTCTAAGCCTCCAAGTACCGGTTTAAGGTGCTTTTTCCATGCCTCAACTCTTAGTCGGGCAAAAACCTTTAATCTTTCAGCGGCTTCTTTTCTTTCCCTGGCGTTTTCAGAATTTATGAATAAACTGATAAGTAAATCCTCCAATGATACTTTTTTGGCTTTAAGATATTCTGCTATGGGTTTTCCTCCCTCGGTAATCCAGGACATTAACTCATCGTCAATTGCGCCATTTGCGTCTAATGGGAATATGGGTAAACTAAAGAACATAAGGCCTGTGATATCAATACCGTCTTCAAATAATTTATACACAAGGCGTGGGTCATCCTCATGCAGGGAAACAGCAAACCAGCTATAAATCTGGGCGTCTAAATACCTAACCCTCTCTTCTTTCTTTTTCTTCTTATTCTCGCTCCATCCGTGAGGTAAATCTACGCCATTTGCACTACACCAATTTTCAATCATAGCTTCAATATCTTTCATACCTCTTAGATACGGCCTCTTGCCTCTATACATACCTTTAACAAGCCCTGTTTTTATATGCCCTATATCTTTCATAATCTCTTCGCTGCTTTGCTCTATATACTCAATAAGGCTTCCTGCTGTATCAGTCGGTAGTTCTCTCCACCGGTCTATCTTAAGATTCAATATGCCGTGCGCATGCGCCCAGCGTATAATCTTTTTGCCGAATATAAAGTTCGGCCTGTTTATATTGCCTATCGGCATTGTGGTTGTGTCCTTAAGCATAAGACCTACACTGCCTGCTTCGTCCATAGAAACAATGCCTTTTACCTTAGGCAGAGAAAATTTTTCCTTAAAATACAGGAAGGTCCTTTCAATGCCCTCTTCAATTGAAACCCGCGGCTCAAAGTCAAGGCGCTCCCTTGCGCGGGCGATATCGGGCTGGCGCTGGCGGGGGTCGCTTGCGTCCGCATTAGGTCTTTTTTCAATTCTAACCCCGCGCGCCAAATGTTTCTGGCTTAATTTATCTACTATTTCGGCAAACCGGCTTATGGAATAATGCATATCGGGATTTCCTATATTAAAAACCCGCCCATCAATCGCTGTTTGAATTGTGATGCCTTCGGCGTTCAATAACTTTATAATACCTGAAATCGTATCGTCTATATAAGCGAAGCTACGCGTCTGTAAACCATCTCCATATATAAGCAGGGGTCTATTTTCCAATGCGGCAACGATAAAATTGCTAACCACCCTGCCGTCATCCGGCCGCATTAACGGGCCGTATGTATTAAATATCCTTGCTATTCGGGCATCTAAGCCGTATTTCTTAAAGTAAAGGCCTATTAGCGTCTCAGCCCCGCGCTTGGACTCATCATACTGGGAGCGTTTTCCTGTGGGGTTTACATTGCCCGGATAGTCTTCCGGCTGGGGATTTACTGCTGGCTCGCCGTATACCTCGGATGTAGACGTAAATAGATAGCGCGCATTTTTCCTTTTAGCGAGCTCTAAGGTATTCCGGGTACCCTGTAGTCCCGTAGAAAGCGTTTCAAGCGGCCTTGTATAATAAAAAACCGGGCTTGCAATAGATGCCAGATGCATAACCACGTCCACATTGCCTTCTATGTCAAACGACTGCGAGACATCGAGTTTATGGTAATAAAAATTTGGATTTTGTTGGAAGTCAGCCAGATTTTCCAAGCTGCCGCTTGCCAGATTATCCAGCACAATAACCTGATTGCCCTCTTTAAGAAGCTCTCTTACAAGGTGGCTTCCTATAAACCCTGCGCCGCCTGTTATTACAATTCTTTTTTTGCCTGGTTGCAATTGCGGGAGGTTTGGTTCTACTAAAGTTACCTGACCAGCTGGAACTTCACGTCCAACTTCTGGGCGGTGGGGTTCTACCCTAAGGCGGGCAGCAGCTAGTGCTTTCTCCACCTCTAAATCGCTCAGTTGAAACATTCGCTTCTC
>JAGVOB010000220.1 GCA_020052955.1 Candidatus Omnitrophota bacterium
AAAAATTTTATTAATGTCTTCCTTTTTAACACCGATCCCATTATCTTCGATCAGAATCTCTAAATCTTTCCCTCGAGGCATGGCTGAAACCACCATTTTCCCCCGATAACCGGCCTCTTGAAGGTCTTTCTCCTTTTGCATCATCGCATCATAAGAATTATCGATAATGTTAAAAAAGACTTCCTGCAACTGAGTAAAATTCCCATAGATTGTTGGGATCTGCCCGTTAAAATTCCGCAGAAAATCAATCTTGCTTAACTTAATTTTAAACTGGACCATCTCAAGCGAGGCATCTAAAAGTTTATTCAAATCGACCGGCTCAAAACCGACAGCTCCCTTGCGGGTATATTTTAACAATCCTCCGACAATTTCGCCGCCCCTCTTGACATTGTCCTGAATCCGGTTGAGGCCTTGTTCAATTTCTCTGAGAAGCGCGCGCAGATGCTCCGGTAAATCTTCTTTCTGCTTGAATTTAATCGCATCAAGAATATCACCCGCGACAAAACCCATCGCATGTAAGCGATTGTTAATCTGGTGCGAAAGCCCGTCAGCCATTGTTCCAAGCGTTGCCATCTTTTCAGCTTTAAAGAGCTGTTCATGGGTCTTCTTCATATCCTCATAAAACATGGCGTTCTCAATAGCCAATGCCGACTGATTTGCCAAAATGGAGAATACAGCTAAATCATCCTGGCTGTATAATTTCTGAGACTTCTTCTTACCTAAAACCACAAATGCGACCAACCTATCTTCAATAAAGCTGGGCACCAACAAAGCCGCATCCAAAATCCGCATCGCCAATTCAAGCTCAGCCAAGTTTTCATCATTGTAATCATGCATCTTTTGTTTGATTTCTTCATAAACAATTGGCTCACCCTCGTCCTTAAGATATTTAATAAGAGGGGAATCCTCCTCGTGCATCTGATTAGGATCAGGAATAAAGTCCGTATTGCTACGCGAAGCTTTCAATACAAATTTTTGAGAATCTTCATGTAAAAGATAAATCTCACAATGCTCAATTTGGACAACCCGCGCGACAATACGGACAATCAGCTGAAGGAGCTTCTTTAAATCTTTCACCCGCCCCATCCCCAAAGATGCCTGGCGTAAAGTATTTTGATATTGCCTTTGCTCCTGAAGAAGGCGCGCTTCGGCTTTATTTTGAATATACAGATAAATGTATGGACCTGCAGTAGCTAGAACTGTAGAACTCGCCAATGGAACCAACCACCAGTTTTCACCAAAAGCATTTTGCAAAACTTCACGCGATCCAAAAGCAAGAGCAAAAGGTAATCCTAAAATAATACTATATACCAAAATAAAGATTCCAGTACGCGTTATTACAAGCGTAATATCCATCAAGCGGTACCGTACAATTGCATAGCCAATAATTATTGGATATACTGCCAACAAAATATTAGATATCGGATAGATTTTAAAGCCGAAACAAGATAAAAAAGACCCATGAGGTCCGAGCCAAGCAATGATTGACCCAAGAATAAAATATTTTAATTGATTTCGTCTTGCCCCAACTGAAAACAGAAAGTTTTTAATTACCAACAGAAACGCATAGGTTAATAAAGCCCAATAAAAACCAAAATAAAGTAAAATAAATGCTATTCTATTGCTCTTATCCCAGTCAATTAAATAAAACTGATCAAAAGAAAATGATAATTCTCCTATTAATAAGTTTGCAGGATGAAAATCCAGAAACAAAAACACTGCGGATGAAAGATAAATTAAAGACAGGAGAAAACTTTTGCTGAGGTTAAAAAAGCGGAAAACAAAATGAGCATAAAAAACCGGCGCAAATATAACACCGACATAAGCAACTTTCCACCAAAAAAAAGATACATCAACCAAGGGAGTACTTGTCGCGAAGGCAATGCCGACTCCCCAAACTGATGCCATAAGGCACAAAAGGGTCCAAATTAAATTTTGCGGTCGTCCACGGCTATTTCTTAACAAGACAATAGCCATAGGAAATGTCGTAATAACGATCAATATTGAACTTATAGAGAAATAATTCACAAGTTATTTTTTTCCTACTATTACAAAGAAAATACTATTATTCCCCTCGGGTTGTAAAATAACAGGCTTAACACCCAATGTATCCTTTACAAGCTTTACTACATCTTTATAATTACGATTATAAAACAACCAATCGCAAAATAATTTTATGGGATAGTACTCAAAATAATTAGCTCCACAAAATGCTAAAATCAACTTGCCTCGTGAGGCAACAAGAGCGTAATAATTCCTTAAAAACCGAGATAAAACATTATCCAGGAAGTAATCAACTACCCCCATACTGTAAATAATATCATAGCGCCCTAACTGAAAATTGTTAGATAAGCGATTATAACCAAACAAACTCAAAGCCTTCTGATGCGTGAACGACATAGTGATATTCGAGAATCTATTGGCTAATAAACTTTTAGCATAAACCAAGCTATCTTGATCTTGATCCAGGCAATGAAACTCAACTTTTTTATCAATACCTAAAGGTAATAATTCTTTTATTTCACGACAAGAGCCACTCCCAATATTTAGAATAGTTTGATTATTCAGAGAATCGAAAATCTCTTTTTTAAGAATAGCCGTCATATAATTCTTTCTACTAATAATAGATTTTGTAAAAGGATATCCCAAAATCAAGTTATCAAAATAATAGCCGAGTCCTTTAGATATAGGTTTATTGTCATACAGAAGCTCAAACATTAAATAATCTCCAGGATACCCTTGGGGCTTTCTATAAAATCGACTTAGTAGCTTGGACTTGTAAATATAATTTTGCACCAAAAGCCTAAAAGCATCCTCAATGTCTTTTTGATATTTAAGTGGAAGGTTGTCCAGAAAACCAACAAAAACAAAACAAAGCCTTTTAGTTTTTTCATTCAGAATAACCTGAAGACTCAAATTATACGACTGATCCTTTATTTTTTCTTGAAAATGCTCCAAAAAGATGACGTAGTTGTAAACTTCCTGTAAAAACTTAGCAGCTTTTTTATTTTTTTTTCTTTCTGGGAATATTCCATAAACAATATTAGTCAAAAAATCAAAATATTTTCTCTTCAAGAAACACCCCCGATCTTATTTAGAATCAGTTGCGCAGTCTTCTCCCCCATGAGCGCTACACTGGGAATTCCAGATCCAAAAGTACTCCAATGTCCACATAAATATAAATTTTTGACAATTTTATCACGACCATAGTAATATGGATGCATTACTTGTCCCGGAATATTTGCCCACCCATAGGCCGCACCAGAATAATTTAAAGTCCACTTGAACAAACCTTGAGGAGTTGTAGCTATCTTAAGTTCAATATTATTATTAATTTCCGGTAATTTCAGGCTGACCTCACTTATAAGCATATCCATAATTCTTCCTCTATTAATTTCCCAAAACTCTGGAGTCTCGAATGGCGCACTTGTTAAAACCATTAAACGTTTTTTCTTGAAATTTGGGCAAACCAAAAATCCTCTTATTTTATTAATATCAAATGAATAATTAATTTTATCTGCATGGAACTCATTGTAATTATAGTTCGATAAAAACCATGTATTAACCCCGTCCTTAACCATCGAAGATGAGATTGGCTCCTTTAATCCAAGATAAAGAATAAAAACTGAGAGAGATGGTTTTAAGTTTTCCAGGTGGATCGCAAACTTATCATTTATATTTTCACGCCCAACCATACCAAGAAATGTTTGTCTTGCATCACAATCAGACACAATATATTTTGAAGAAAAAACCTGCCCCTTTTTTAAAACTACTCGGCTAGCACATCCAATTGCATTTAACTCAATTTTCTCGACACCATTAGAATATATAAATTCCCCTCCATATTCTTGGATTTTTCTTGCTAAACTATTTGGCAATGTCTGAATTCCATCTCTTGGATAAAATCCGCCGTTAAGAATAAATTGTTTATAATGTTCGACTGCAGAGTAGGCTGAAACATGTTGATGGGGAACCCCCATATCCCCTAAAATTATTAAAGATAATATTGCTTTCAATCTATTATCGGAGAAATATAAATCCAATAAATCCTTATAAAGCATTTGACGATATGTACGCAATAATTCAATGTCGCTTTTGCGACATATAATCTCATGAAAGAAATAATCTATTCCCTTTGCATCTCTGGGAAAGATATTCTGAAGATCCTGAATGGTTTGATCTACATTATTCCAGAAATTAACTTTAAAATCTGGCGTTACAATTGCATCAGAAGGATCATGCTTTTCAAAAACGATTTCATCGATCACCCCCAAAGACTCCAAAATATTATAAAGCTTGGAACCTTTTGATACATTTCCCAAAGAGTGAACACAGCCGTCAAATTCATATCCTTTGGCATTAAATGAATTGCAATACCCACCGGGAGTGGCATTTCTTTCAACAATTAAAACGCGAACTCCTTTCTTCGATAAAAAACAACCACATACGAGCCCACCGATGCCACTCCCTACAATAATTACGTCGTATTTTTCTTTCATAAATTTGGTTAAATATCTTTAATTAAAAGACAACAGTTATTACCGCCAAATGCAAATGAATTATTGATTACGGTAGCCCCACCAAAAGGGATTGCATTGTTTGGAACACAATCAATATCGCAGCTAGGGTCTTTTGTTTCAAAATTTATTGTAGGAGGAATCATACCTCTATTTATCACTAAACAACAAGCAATCGCCTCTAAGGCAGAGCCTGCTCCCATGGTATGACCTAACATTGATTTAATGGAACTTACAGGAACACGTCTACCATTATGATAAAAAATGCTTTTAATAGCTGAAGCCTCGGCCTTATCATTTGTTTCAGTTCCTGTTCCGTGGGCGCTTATATAGTCAATATCATTCTGATTTAAACCAGTATATTTTAATAACTTATTTATGCACTTCCTTATTCCTTCCTCAGATGGAGAAGTCATATCATGACCATCGCAAGAAAGAGCGTACCCTAGCACTTCAGCATAAACTTTAGCTTTACGTTTCAATGCGTGCTCCAGGGATTCCAAAATTAAGAAACCTGCTCCCTCTCCCACAAGCATCCCTCGTCTGTTCTTATCAAACGGCTGACATTTTTCATTGGCGACAGCGAACATTCGATTAAATCCAATAACATTTAATCTGGAAAAAGAATCCACTCCCCCAGCAATCATGATGTCAAATCTTCCAGACTTTATCTGATCAAAACAATTCCCCACAGCATAATTACCGGCTGCACATGCATTACCAAAAATCATACTGTTTGACTTCAAATTAAAATATTTACTTAAATTTTGCGGGATTATTTCTGCAGAGTACTGTGGAATTAACAATTTATCAATCTTTTCATAACCCTCTGAAACTCTCACCTTATTTAAAACTTCTAATACTTGCGATTCTCCCATTGTTGTGCCAACAGATAAACCAACATTATTTGCCTCTTTTTTGGACAAATGCAAATTTGCATCCTTAATAGCTAATTTAACGGCCGCAATCGCCAACTGAGTTGTTTTACCATATTTCTTAAGATCATTTTTCTTAATAAATCTTTCTACAGGAAAAAATTTAATCTGCCCTGCATAAGGACTCTCCAATTCTGAAGTATCGAATGATTCAATCCGACTTATCCCGCTCTTCCCCGCAATAAGGTTTTTCCAGAATTCTTCCCAGCCGATGCCCAGTGAGGAAACAACCCCTAAGCCGGTGACGACAACGCGACGTTGATTGTCTTTGGATTTGATCACGAAGATTCCCCCAAACTATCCTTGCCCTCTAAATCACGGTCAAGGACGCTGTAAAAAATCTGCATTTCGGCGAGTTTTTCCTGCACCCGAAGCGCATCGACAAAGGCATAACCACTTTTCCCTAGCATCTTGCCTGGGGTGACCTTCAATTGAATTTCATCCCCGATGAAAACGGGATGGAAAAATTCAGCCTTGATTTGCCCTAAATAAATCGGCCTGTCGTTTTCCTGAGATACAGTATTCAACCGATAAAATGCAATCGCC
>JAGVOB010000207.1 GCA_020052955.1 Candidatus Omnitrophota bacterium
TACGTCCGAGGACTTTTAAAGCATCTTCTGCAGGAATAACTGTTTTGTCAAAGAGCTGCTTACCTATTTTTCAGAAACCCGAGTTTTGAGCAACCCTCAGAATAAATAATCTTTGCGCCTTTGGGATTATTAATCCTTCTCAAGACCTTTGGGAATATCAAATTATCTCGCCCCATCATAAGGACTTTTCGACCACTACTATTAATTTCATTAAAATCTATCTTACTTTTTCGATACAGGTAAATAGTTTTTAACGACTCTTTATTGGTTATAACCTTATAGTGGTTATCGTAAAACTTGACGCGTATATTCCTCCAATCAAATTGAGGAATATTTCTTGATATCTTTTTAAGCCGCTCAAGGATATATGCCGTATAGACGTCTATTATAAAGATAGAATTCGTTGTGAGGCATGCCTTGTATGCGGATACAATGCGGTCAATATTTTGCGAAGAAACAAACAGGAAGGTAATATTGCCTCCCTCTTTAAGAATTTCTTGAATTCTCTTTTGAACCATATTCTCGTCACGACATAGTTTTTCTCCTCTACCTAACGAGGTTCCTTCCATTAAAAGGCAGTCTATATCTTTAGGGGGATTGCGAAGCATCTGTTTAAAGAGGATGCTTTTCCTGCCATGTCCTCTGAAATCACCAGAATAGAATAATCTCTTACTTTCTCCCTCGATCAAAAAAGCAAGTGCATCAAAAGCAGAATGATCCACAACATATGGCGTAATTGTTAAGCCTCCTATAGTAAATGACTTTTTAGTATTTATCACTTTGGCATTCAATCTTTTTATCTTATTAGGCGTGAAAATATTTGATATTTCTATTAATTCTTTTGCTCCTTGACTCAAATAAACGGGGATTTCAGGATGGATGTAATTTAAAAGGCCATAATGATCTGGGTGGGAATGGGAAACAAGTAGAGCGTCTATTTCTTTTTGTTCGCCTTTATATATGCCTTTTACATCTGGAAGAATTTTTAGTTTTTTGAGGTCTTCTATTGATTTGCCAGTAAGGACTTTTGAGTCGAAAGGTTCTTTAGTAGCAGTAACTAACGGTATGCCAAAATCTATAAGGATTTTCGTTTTATCCGTTGATACCTCTACACAGCTTCCGCCGATTTCCTGCGTGCCGCGGTGGATAATTATTCTCATTAACTCTTATCTCTGGAAATTGATATTAATACACTCGATTCCACTTCTTCTGAGTTTTGTTTCATTATTTTTTGCTATTCCACCGAAATAACCCAAAAGAATATCGTTTTCTCGAATGCACTTTTTTATATAAGTTTTATTTACAGGTTGTGTATAATATTCCCTCGGAGCCAAAATAATCTTTTTTATACATGCCTTATTAAACGAGATATTCTGGAATAAAAACGCATCTTTAAACTCTGATTCTATTTGGTCTAGTTTTTTAATAATCTTTTTTGAATAATCGTTAATCTGGTTGACGACTTTTTCTAGCGGGTCGCCCTGTGTCCGCTTGAGTTCAAAAATATAAATATTAAAATCCTTATCATAGCCCAATAGATCGATACATTTCACACGGGACGCACCTTCTTCTATCGGCACCTCATAAGCAAAAATTTTTACCTTAATCGTATTCTCCTTTGAAAAATTTAGTTTAACTTTACCGATTAAAAATAAATCCCGCTGTATTTTGTATTCCCTTTTATCATCTTCAGGTAATGTTTTGCCATGGTATACGCCGATTTTGAAACCGTGCGTTCTAGTTCGTGTCATATAATCCCCCTTATTTTAATTCAGTTTTCTCTGTCAATTGTGCTCGCTAAATTACGTGGCGAGTCCGCCTTACCCTGTGGCGGAGACTAATCTGGCGCCCCCAGCAGGAGTTGAACCTGCAACATCCAGTTCCGAAGACTGGCGCTCTATCCAGTTGAGCTATGGGGGCATAAAATCAGTATTAAGACTTTGAGTCGTAATGTATAAGATGCAAGAAAAGCTTATTAAAATACTTACAATTTACAACTGAGCTTTTGGCGCTCCCTGCCTGCCGGCAGGCAGGTATCCGTTGAGCTACAGGCGCAGATTAATTTATAGTAATGAGTTAATTCCGAAAATAGTTACTCGGAAAAGTCAAGCTTCGGAATCCCGATGATTCGGGACAGTTCACAGTTGTTTAGTTTAAAAGATTATCATATAAGAAATAAAAAGGCAAGGATTGATAGAATTGCGAATTGTATATTGTAGTTAGATATTGTAGGAATTTCTTTATATAAGAATTCTGAAGCTTATAAAACTCCATAGCTTAACCCGCTTCGACACAGCGTAAGCGAGGCGAGCAGCCATGGTTTCTGACTTTTCGGTCTTCCTCTCATGGAGCGGAATCCCGCCCGAAAACTATTCATCCGCGCCTTTAGACCCATCCTTAAAGGTTTAGGATGGTCTATCCCTGTGGGATTACAGGCATGGTTTTCTGGGTGTGGGATAAAATACTATATTAAGTTATATTTCTAAATTTTGTTATAACCGTTATTTCTTATCTTTATCGCTATCATTTTTCCTTGACTGAATAACTACATAAATAACAAACCATATTACTCCTATTAAAAGTACAAAAACAGGCCAGTCTCGCGCAAATCTATTCATTTGCACCACCTCTTTTTTTTAGATTTTTTCTTATCCAAATCTATCCTCTTTTTAAATATCCTACTAAAACAGAAGATACCCAAACTTAAAATAAAACTCCATGAAATTATCATAAATATCCAACCGCTGAGTTTCATAATTAAATACTCCTCTCATAATATTATGTAATTTATAATTGGGTGGCAAGGTTTGTGTTTGAGCCACGCGTTGATTTTTCAAGTGGGCATGGTCCCTGCACCGCATGGTGCAGGGGAGCGAGAAAAATCATCGAGCGCAATTTGCCTCGCAGGGGCGAACAAGCGTTGTGGCGAGAACCAAACCTTGACAGGACCCATTTTCATATCTATAGATACACAATATCCTCATTATGATACATAGAAAGAAAAAGCAGCATATAATCCCTGATATGGCGCGTTAAGAGAAAATTCTGACGGATATGTTCTCTGCCGTTTTCACCAAGTTTTTTGGCATAAGACGGGCTATTTAATAGTTGCTTTATGGCAAAGGCCGCCCCATCTATTGAATGGCATAACAGTCCTGAATATTTATGTTTTATCTGAAGCGGGATACCTCCTACAGCCGAGGCAACCACTGGTTTTGCCTTCCACAATGCCTCTGTAACAGTTAAACCAAAACCTTCTTTAATTGATTTTTGGACTATTACTGTGGCTGCCCTCTGCAATGCGTTTATATCCATATCGCTTTTGGGGGGAATTAAAAGAATATGTATATCTTTATCCTTACCGGCCTTTTCCTTTACCTTATTCAACACCTCTTCTGACTGGGGGTCATCTGTAGCTGTCCCTCCTGCTAAGACAAGCTGGCAATCTATATATTTTTTGACACGCCTATATGCCTCTATAACACCTAATGGGTCTTTAAGGTAATCAAAGCGTGAAACCTGGGTAATTATAGGTTTATCTTTAGTTATTCCATATTTTTTTAATACAGAATGTATTATATTATCTGGTAATTCTTTGTTTTTATCGCTTAAGGGGTCGATGGATGGTGAAATAAGAAATTGTCTTATAGGAAGCCTTTGGGCAAAACTTGGACTTGAGAATACTGAAGCCTCATATTGAACTATAAATTCCTTTAGAAAATTCCACACCCTCATATTAGGATTAGATACATCAATATGGCACCTCCATATCCATTTGGAATCCGGGATTCTGGATTTATTTTTTACGAGTGCGATTGGCTGTGGGTCATGCACAAAAATTATATCTCCGTAAAGCTTCATATCTTCAATATTACGTTGGCTTACCTCCATAAATATATCAAAATCTTTAGGTGTAATTTCTTCTTCTCTACCATGGAGCGCATTATGGAATCTCTTGGTAACCTCAAAAAAATCCTCTCCGCCTTTTATCACTTCCCATTTAGCATCAATATTCAACTCTCTTAAGAGAGGCACCATTCTGTTTAAAATCTCAGCCACGCCTCCGCCTACGCTGGTTGAATTTATATTCTGGATAACCTTACCTTTTAATTTCTCCGAAAGTAATTTCAGGTCATCAATTATCGATAGGCCAACAATAGAAATATACTCCTCTAACCTTGGCATAATTTAATCTTCCTTTAAAAGCCTTTTCTCAATAAGATTAACTATTGTCTCTCTTAAGTCTTCCATTGTATGGGTATATGGGTCAAGATGAGAGATTTCATCTGCAAGGTCTTTTTCGCCTAAAGAATCCTCAAGCCAGTTCGAAAAATCATTAGTATGCTTTTCAAGTCTTAAACGCGATTCAAATATATGGAAATAGATAGAATCAATAGTAATCTTTTTTAAAACTTCGGCAAACTCGAAGAGGTTATTTGATATATACTTGGTAGGCATAACAAAACTTGCAGATTTTACAAAATGGAAGGCCTCTCCCTCATTAGCAAATTTTATCCTTGAAAAAGGCCTTTCTCTTAAATACTCCTCGATAGCATTTATAATTTTTTCGCGTAAAGAGTGTATGGTTGGAAACTGGACAGTATCAATACTCGCAAGTCGCTCGCCAAGCCTATCCTCGCCAAGCACTTCAGTTACCCAGTAAGCAAAATCGTTAGGCGGCTCTGGCGAAAGGTATTGATGCTGCTGCAAAAATCTGTGGGTATGATGATAGATACAGGAGCCGGGAACCCGTTTTATAAGTTTAAGCAGCTGCCCTAATGTCACTGCTCTTAACCCGGTTAGCTCAGAAAGGTGCAGTCTTGTATAAAATCTAAATGGTTCTTTGGCTTTAATCATCTTTTTTGGTTTAGGTCATTTAAATTTTTTAAAAATCTTATAACTTCTTTTGTATCTTTTAGAAAATATTCTGCATAAGATTTTTTAGGCCTGCCTACAAAAATAGTTAACCCTTTGTTTCTTAAAACCTTAAAGGCATCTTCATCGGTTATATCATCACCCATATAAACAGGAAAAATTTCCTTATTTTTTAAAATGAATTCTTGTCTTGCAAGAAGCCACAGCACAACCTTACCTTTATCCCATTCGAGCGGAGGTTTCACTTCAAATACCTTTTTACCCAGACTTATTTTTATCTTCCCTCTAACTGAAAAAAAATGTGTAACCTCATCAAAAATTTTCTTAATCAACAATATATCTTTTTCTTTTGCCAAACGATAATGAATGCTTAAGGATAAATCTTTATCTTCTACAAATGTGCCTTTAATCATTGAAAGCCTTCGCGATAATTCTTCTTTTATATATTTAATAACACTTTTTATCCTTGGCGAGACCGGACTTTCAAATTTTATCTTTGGTCCTTCGATTTCCAAACCATGATTACCTATATAAATAATATCTCTCAGGCTAACCATATTTTTTATATCCTTTAAGGACCTGCCGCTTATTATAGCTGATTTGTATTTACGACTTGTTGATAATTTTTTCAGCACTCCCTTCGTTTCCTTGGAAAGAATTGCTTTATCTGACGTGGCTACAATAGGCGTCAACGTCCCATCATAATCCAAGAAAAGAAAAATACACTTATTAATTAAAGTCTTTTTTAGTTTATCCCATTTATCGAATAAGTAATCCATATAGTTCCTTTGAGCACCTTAGTTCTTTTTCAAAGAGGTTAATTCTGTAATAATATTTCCTGCCCAGCGATACACATTGTTTTCACTGACAATTCTACGCATACTCTCCATACGCTTTCTTTTCTCCTGGGGAGGCATTTCAATTGCAAATTTTATACTGTCGGCAAATTCCTCTATGGAATAGGGATTTATCTGGATGGCATCTGTGAGTTCTCTTGAGGCGCCGGTAAAACGGCTTAAAACCAATACGCCATTTAAATCGTCTTTTGAAGAAACATATTCCTTGGCAACCAAGTTCATTCCGTCATGCAGCGAGCTTACGATACAGATATCTGCAAGTTTATAGTAGGGCTTAATCTCTTCCGGAGAGAAATGCCTTTTTAAATAAATTATCGGCCTCCAGCTTCCTTCGGAATGCTTCCAGTTTTTGTTTTCTACAAGTTCGTCAATTTCGCCCATAAGCTCACGGTAGCGCTTTATATGGGTTCGGCTGGGTGCAGCCAGTTGAATAAATACAAATTTATTTTTGTATTCAGGATACTTTTCCAGAAACCTGTCGATTGCCAGCATTCTTTCAATTATACCTTTGGTGTAATCAATCCTGTCCACTCCCAGAGCAATTATCTTATCTTCCAGTTTTAGCTCCTTGCGTATCTTGTCCAGTTGTGCCTCCTGCACGTTGGTGATATCACTGTTAATATAACCGTTCACGCTGATAGGAAATGTCCTGACAGATGTCTCTTTGTTTAGTCTTATAACACTAAATTTCTCTGTGTCAACACGGCATTCTATAAGCCTATTTACTGTATCAAGAAAATTATTACAGTGAAACTGGACGTGAAATCCAATTAAATCGCACGCAAGCATTCCTTCTAAGATTTCCTGCTGATAAGGGCATATTGCAAAAACCTCTGGATTAGGCCAGGGAATATGCCAGAATAACGCAATGGTTGCATCAGGCCTTTTTTCTTTTATCATTTTAGATAGAAGCGTAAAATGATAATCCTGAATAAAAATAAAAGGATTTTTTGACGGCAGTTCTTCTAAAATGCTTTCTGCAAATTTAAGATTTACCTTTTTATACATCTGCCAGTCAGTCTCTCTAAAGATGGGCCTGGTATGGGTAACATGGCAAAGCGGCCATAGGCCTTCATTTGAAAAACCATAATAATAACCTTCCTCTTCTTCCTTTGAAAGCCAGACTCTTTTTAGTATGTAACGGTTATCTTCTGGAGGAACGCCAAGTTTATTTTTAGAATTTACAAACTTTTTGTCAGCATCGCCGCTTCCATGTGCAATCCAGGTTCCTCCGCAAACACGCAATATCGGGTCTATCGCAGTAACAACACCGCTTGCGGGACGAATACACTTAAACATTCCTGTTATTTCATCTATAACGTGCATATATGGCTCTCTGTTTGACACAACCAAAAAAGCATTTTCTCCTAATTTTGCATGGATAAGGTCTCTTAGTTTTGCCTGGGTCCATATCTCTTCTTTTTGAACGCGGACATACGCTTCTTCTGTTACCACTTTTCTTGCAACTCTTAAACCTAATGCAACCTGCTCAACCTCGCTTATAAGTTTTCCAAGCTCACCTTTTTCTTCAAAAGGCCGTAGTTTATCTATATCTCCTTTTTGAAAATATTTAAACCACTCTGTAAGCCTTCTAATGGGTAAAATAAAAATCTGCCTCTGAATTAAAAAGGCAATTACTGTTATCAATGATATTAAAACTATCAGCGCAATACTTATTCTCCTCCATAGCTCAGTTAACATCGTAAACATATATGAAGTATCATAAATCACTTCTACAAGTCCGAGTATATTATTTTCATCGTCCAAAACAGGCAGGATATAACTATAAACAGAATATTCTTTAAATTTCTCTAACGCTCCGCGTGGACTTTTAGCGCTAAAAATATCATTAAGATATGGTTTATCTTTTTGTTTCCAGTCAGAGATTCGTTCAGTGATAGCTAAAATTTGGCCGTCTTTATTGTAAATTGCGCAACCTTGAAGCCTTTCTCTTTTTTGAAAGCTCTCTACCAAGCGATTTGCTGATTTTAAATCATTATCTATGAAAGTATGCCTTACGGATAATTCTATGCTTTCAGCGACTGTTTTGGCTTTTCTTTTAAGATCATCCATAAACTTCTCTTCTTCAAAACGAATCTGGAAAATACCAAAAATGGTAAACACTATTGCTACAATAATTAAAATCGGCAGGATAAATAAGAGAATATGTTTCATTTTGCCTCCATTAAACAAAAACCGCTATCCCGAAACTTCGGAATGGCGGCCCGACCATTCAATGAAACCTCTAGAAAAATATCTTTCTAGACCCTATATAAATTTTTTAATATTGCTTCATAGCTGAATATTTTTATACACTATAAACTGTGAAACGTCAAGAAAATTCAAAGAATTTTCTTGATCCTGCCCCTCGGTCCCGAGAGGAGCCATTTGACATAACCATTTGTGGCGACGAAGGATCTATTTAATTTCCTTGTAGATCAAGTTAAAATTTAAGTTTAAAAAATTATAAAGCCTCCCATAGCAGGTTTCCGTATGGCTCATACTGAGCGGTCATTGTTCCCCTCGTCCGCCTCGGGCGGACTCGGGACTTTACTGGCCGCGAATGTATAAACCTAAATCTGTAGGGGCGCGGCCAATGGACTGCAATAGTTTTATGGTTGATTCTATCTTTCTGGTTATATCCTCATTTAAACCCACACGATCCGGATAAATCTCATAACACCTTTTGTATTCTAGCGGTGTTACATTTATCATAAGAGAATTACCGCCCGATAAAAGTCCGAGCCTCGCTCCGTTCTCATTATCAAGCGTCTCAAGAGCAGTGGTTACAAGTATCCTTGATTGGGGAAATTTAATTCTTGCTCTTGCTATTGCTGATAAGGCTAAATCAAGGGATGGTTTTGGGACATCCCTTAATGGTGTATCTGGATGCGGTATAAACGGGCCGAATGAAAACATCTCGCTATTAAGAGCACCTGCCAATTTAATATCATTAAGAATATCCTGTTCGGTCTGCTGCGGCAAACCTATCAAAAAACCTGTAAATATCAGATACCCGATGTCATGCAGACTTCTAATCAAATCAAGGCGCTCGGAAAGTATCTTGCCAGGCCTGTATCTTTCATATAGCGCAGGGTTTCCTGTCTCAAATCTCATCAGGATAGCGCGCGCTCCTTTCTGATACAATTCTTTATAGGTTTCCAAATCCCTCTCTCCTATGCTCAGGATAACTAATGCGGGAAATTCTTTCATAATTCTGCTTACAATACTTGCAAGCTTCTCTTTGGTGTACCATAAATCTTCGCCTGACTGTAATACCAGGGCTTTAAAATTTAATTCTTTAACTGCAAATCTGCAAGCTTCTAAAATTTCATCTACGTCCATCCTGTAGCGGCTGATTTTGGAATTACTTTTTCTTATGCCGCAATAGAGGCAATCGTTGCGGCAGTGATTGGAAAACTCTATAATGCCATGAATGCAACAGGCATTTCCAAGATGTTTCTGGCGCAGGAAGTTAGCCCTTTGATAAAGGCCTTTGTTTTGTTTTGCAAGTTCTTGGTCAATCTCCTTGAGTTTAAAAAATAACTCTTGCCAGGTTTCTAATGACAGGAGGGCTTCACTCGCCGGGATTTTTTGAACAACAAATCCGCCCTGTGCATAGATGTAATCTCCGACGGATATTTCTAAAAACTCGTTTTTTGCCCTTCGCGTTTCGCCGAAATAGTCAACGCTGATAATATTGTCAGCTATTTGAATAACTTTACCGGGGATAGCATAACACATTTTAAAGAACAGTTATCGGTTATAGGTTATTGGTTATAAGTTGAAAATGTTTTAACCTCATAGCTATTGCTTAATTAAAGGTTATACTAAAGGTATGATGTGTGCCTCAACTTACCCCGCACCTTTTTGCTGCGAAGTATCTCTTCTAGGTAGAAAGGTGCGGGATTAATTCCTGCCTGACGGCAGGCAGGCGCAGACGCTCCGAAACTTCTAAGCTATAACTTATGCAGCTTTACTCCCTGCCCGACGGCAGGCGGGCATAAGTTATCTGCTCAATGTATCCCGCACTTTTCAAAAGTGCGGGATTAATTCGCACTTATCAGTTACGTCGTCCTTCGGTCTTCGTAACTGATGTGCTCATTAAAAATATAAATCGCGGTAACCTTCCTTTATTCTGGAAAGGCGTGTCTTTGTTTCTTCTAATAGTTTCTTATCTTCTATCTTTTTAAGATAAAACTCGATAAGCTTGCTGCCCTTTTCGTATATTCCGTCAACGGCAAAATCTTCAAGATACTCGGCAAAAGTAAGTATCCCATTCGGGCGGCAAAAATTATGGATTTCACCCGGCTTTGAAAGATTCATAAATGCCTTTCCGGTACGCCCCGAGCGATAGCACGCTGTGCAGAAGCTCGGCAATAATTTTTCATCTACGACATTTTCTATAATTTTATACAGCGGCCGTTGGTCGTGAAGTTCAAACTGAGCTTCATTGCTATTATGCTTTCCATAACCTCCGGGTGAGGTTACTGAAGCGGCAGACGCCTGGGATATGCCGATCTTAAATGCAAGCTTCCTGATGGCAGGGTTTTCTCTGGTAGTTATAATCATGCCTGTATACGGAACAGCAAGCCGCAGTATGGCGATAAGCTTAAAAAAATCCCTGTCGCTCACTTTATACTCCGGCTTATAGCTGACGCTGGGCGCCTCGCAAAACCTGGGCACTGAGATAGTATGCGGCCCGACTCCTAACACCCTGTCCATATATTGTGCGTGCGAAACAAGAGCCATTACCTCAAAGCGCCAGTCAAAGAGTCCGAACAACACCCCTAAGCCAAAATCATCGAGTCCGACCTCAAGTGCCCTTATGTGCGAGGTAATCTGTCTCTCGTAATCTCCCTTTGGCCCGCCATGAAGTTTCTCATAGGTTTTGCGGTGATACGTCTCTTGAAAAAGCTGGTAGGTTCCGATATTCGCCTTCTTTAACTTGCGGTAATTCTCTTTAGTCGTGGAGGCTATGTTCACATTTATTCGTCGTATATTTCCCTTCTCTGTCTTAACGGAATATATCTTACCAATGACATCCGTTACGTATTCTATAGGGTTATTCCGGGGATCCTCCCCGAATTCAAGAAGCAGCCTTTTATGCCCCATATTTATTAAAAATTCTGTCTGCTGTGCCGTCTCCTTGAGGGTTAATCTTTTACGCAAGAGGCCTGTATTACTTATATGAAAATTGCAGTAACCGCAGTTATTTATACAGAAATCGGACACGTATAAAGGCGCGAAAAACACTAGCCTTTCTCCGTAGATCTGGAATTTAATCTGGCGGGCAGTTTCAAATAGCTCTCGCTTGATTCTGAGGCCACTTAGGTTTACCAGAAAACCTACCTCCTCTAATTCTAACCCTTTTCTTTCGCTTGCTTTCTTAAGGATATGCCGGAGGGCACTCTTAGACGGCCTCTTTGTCTTCTCTAAAATTTCCCAAATCTTTTTTTCATCAATTATTTTATGTTCCATAGTGTTATCTTAATTTAGAGCATACGGGGCACTCGGGGTCCGGCCTTACTTTTAGTTGCTGGAAGCTCATGTTTTTTCCGTTATAAACAAGCAGTTTATTATACAGATTCTCGCCTATACCTACAAGATATTTTATAACCTCCGTTGCCTGCAGGCATCCTATAACACCTGGGGTCACACCCGCCACAGGAAAAACACCTGAAGGCGGAGAATCCGGAAATATGCAGGCAAAGCAGGGTGTTTGCGGAAAACGAATAGTGGTCAGCCTTCCTTCTAATCCCCAGATGCTCCCATGAACTAAAACTAATCCTTTCCTTACTGCAAAATCATTTAAGATGTATCGAGTGGGAAAATTATCCATACAATCCACAATAAGGGTAGCATCACCAACTAATTTGGACACACTTTTCTCATCAATCTTTTCAAAAAATGCTTCTACATCAACGTGGGGATTTATCTTTTTTAGCGTAATCTTTGCGCTAAGCGCCTTATACTTTCCTATGCGCGTATGGGTGTGCAGTATTTGCCTGTTAAGATTGGATACCTCTAAGGTATCATAATCACAAATACGCAATCTCCCGACGCCAGCTGCAGCTAAATATATAGCCACAGGGCTTCCAAGGCCGCCGGCACCAGCAATGAATACACATGATTTCTTTAGCATTTCTTGTCCCTTAACATCCCAACCCTCAAGGAGCATCTGGCGCTGATAGCGTTTTAATTCCAGATTAGTCAACCCTGATGGTTTCGACGAAACGTCAGGATTTTCTGGAGCCCCACCCCTCTTGCCATTCACCCGCTCTGGTGACGGGATTAGGTTTTTCTTTCTTAGGGTTGACACTGAATGCGGCCCTGCTAATTGGGTCGTTGAATGTGTTAATTTTTTTCTTTTTGGCATATCGGATACCTTTCCTTAAACCAGTCAGTTAATTCTTCGAGCCTTGATTCTATCTGGGGGCACATCTCTCCTCCTAGCGCTATGCTCTTTGGCTGAATTGCCAGGAGATAGAATTTTGCCCTTATACTTCTTTTAAAAAAATCATAAAGCAAACTCAGGGAGGGATTATGGGTGAGAAAGAAATTTTTTGTTTTTATATCTTTTAAGCCTAAAATTTTTATATCTGCGATTTCGCCTCCAAAATCCACTGCATCTACAATTAACAGAGTATCCGGTTTTTCGTTTATAACCTTTCCCAAAAAATTTTCCGGTGAGCTGCCTGCCTCAAATACCTTAAAGGCTATCTTATCCCTTAACCTCTTAGCAAACACTGTGCCAAAGGCATCATCCCCTCTTAATTCGTTTCCTATGCCTAAAAGGGCTATCCTGCCTTTTAACCTTGCCTCTAGTTTTTCCAATGTTAAATTAGGTTTTTTAGGACTTAAGGACCGCTTCGCGGCGGCATTCGGGGCAGAGTATTTTAAATCGGTCGGAGCGTATGAATTCTCTTTCTTCAATTGGCGAGGGTTTTTCATTTATAAGGTGATTCACTCCATCGTTTTTTGCGGGGGAGAGGTTCAATTTTTTTAAATACGCAACTATAAGAGAGGTATTAGAATAAATAAGGGTTCCTAATTTCTTAGCTGCCCATAACATCTGCTCGTAGGGTGCTATTACAGCTTTACATATCTCGCAAAGCACGAGCTCCTTCTCTATCTCTTGCTTGTCTAGCCGTATTTTCACTGTAGCTAGGTCGAATTCAGGCATTAGTATTATCCCCTTTTCAGTGGGGCAATTCATCTGGCACTGGCCACACATTATGCAGAGATTTATGTCAATAGAAAGAGCGCGCACTGCCTTTCCTTCTTCTATTTTATCCTCGCAACTAATTGCGCGCGGGGGACAAACCTGATAACAGGCAGCGCAACCCATACAGTTCTCCGAAAAAAACTGCGGCTTACCCCGAAAACCCTCCTTAGGCACATGCGGTTCATATGGAAATTTTGTCGTGCAGGGGCCTTTTATCAGCGCTGTTATCGCCTCTTTTAGCTCACGTAATTTAGGATATTTCATTTTAGTATAATTTTAGTTATAGGGTTATTTGCGTTACTTGGGTTGCTGAGGTTTTAACTCAATGAACTCTATAAACTCTATAACTCAACAAACTCTATAACTATTTTTTGTCTTCTTCGTACTTGTCGCACACTGATTTCTTCCAGAGCTTCACCCCGGATTTATGCGCACCCCTGGCGAGTGCGTGTGCAGAGACCGGGGCAGTCAGAATTAAAAACAATATACATAAAATCGCCTTGATGCCTGCGGCGCTAAATCCCTTGAATAAAAACAAGCCGAACAGTATCCCGCAGGTTCCCATGGTAACACATTTTGTGGCAGCCTGAAGCCGGTTATAAACATCGGGCAAACGGATCAAACCTAAACACCCAAAGAAATCAAAAACAAGCCCGATAACAATAAAAAACATACCTATCGTTTCATTCATCAAAATTTCTCCCTTCGAGATATTTGGCAAGTGCGAGCGTGGATATAAAGCTCTGCAGCGCCCAGGCGATACCAATATCAATATACCAGTCTCGGCCGGTAGGTATCCCTAATAATGCGCAAAAACCAAGGACGAGTATACCCAGGATATCAATAGCCACGGCCCTGTCTGCAGGCGTAGGTCCTCTTAATATCCGCCACAGGCAAAATAAAGCGCATAGGAAAAGGACCGAAAAGCTGTGCTTTAAGAGGGGTGACTGCCACTCTAATAAAGAGGCATAAGGATAAAAGATAGCTATGCCAAATATAGCTACGATCGCCACCAGCCCTATTAACCAGCGTAATCTTTTCATAGTTTGACTCGTTTCGCTCGCTTGGTTTGACTTCGTTCAGTGTTCGTCCTGAGTCGTTCGACTGGCTCACGATGCTTCGAACGATGCTGAGTAACACCGAAGCATTTATCGAAGGACGAAGTGTGTAGAAGGGTCATTCAAAAATCCTCCTTAATATATCTTCAAAATTCTTTACAATAATCTCGGTGGCTCTTTGTATGTCTTTGCTCTTAACATCTATCCAGTGCACGTATAAAAAACCGTTTTCCTCGTCAATATCTACGCTCATTGTACCCGGCGTAAGGGTGATTGAATTTGCCAGAAAGGTCAAGGCCGACTCTGATTTTAGCGTTGTCTTCACCTTGACAATCCCGGGATTAATGGGTAAATCGGGATGTAATACCCTATAGGCTACGTCAATATTTGCCTTTATGCATTCCCAGATAAAAACAGGCACATAGTAAAAAAACCAAAGATAGCGGCCTGGCTGCTTAAGCCTATAAGGTCTTTTTGTAAACATATCGCCTGTCATAAAGGAAACAAAACCGCAGACAAAAATGCCGACAATCAAATGCTGATAATCCGGCGGCCAGCTTAAAAATGACCAGATTAAAAACGCAAGTACAAATAGAATAATTTGACTTTTTTTCACCCCGTTAGAAACCCCCTATTATAATCCCATTAAAAAACTTTAGCCTTAAACTAAGATATTTAAAGTTTCTAACGGGGCTCATCTTATTAACGCGTTGAAAACCGCATCTTTATAAGCGTTTCCTGAAAGCAAAACACTAACAGCCGATTGGAGAAACGGTTTAAATGCCGGCACACACAATAAACCGCTGATCGCACAAATAAGGCCTAGGGTTATCATAGATAACCTCATCGTTAAAGGGACCTCTTTTATCTTTATCAATGCTTCATCGAGTTTTCCAAAAAATGCATAACTTTGAAATTTCAAATAATAAGCCAGGGTTATAACGCTCACTAAAACGGCTATTGTTGCGAATATAAAATGCCCTGCTTGGAGAGCAGCGAAAATTATAACCAACTTGCTCCAAAATCCTCCTAAGGGCGGTATTCCGGATATCGACATCGACCCGAGTAAGCCAGTATATCCCGTTATTGGAAGCCTGCTGCTTAACCCTCCCAGTTTCCGCAGATCACGGGTATTTACTGAATACTCTATTGCGCCGGAGGTCAAGAAGAGTGTCGACTTAAAAACAGCGTGATTGAATAAATGAAATAACCCGCCAAAGATAGCTAAGGGGGTCCCTATGCCTAGAGCAAATATAATATAGCCTATTTGACTAATGCTTGAATACGCAAACATCCTCTTTATATCATTTTGTGCAATGGCTAAAAAAGCGCCTACTATCATAGATATCAATCCCAAAACCACTAGGATAAAAAAAGCCTTATGAGAAGCTGCTATTATATTGAAAAAAATCCTGCATATTGCATAGACTCCTAATACCTTTATCAATACCCCTGAAAGCATAGCGGATATCGGTGCCGGCGCTGAAGGGTGTGCATCGGGAAGCCATGCATGAAAAGGAACCAGCGCTGCCTTTATGGCGAATCCGGTTAAGAATATAACTAAAACGAAATTCACCAGAATTGACTGCGGCTTTCCGGATAATACCGAAGAGATATCGGCCATATTTAGAGTAGACGTATAACTGTAAAGTATGGCAATACCCAAAAGTATAAGACTTGATGCTACTGAGCCTATTACTGCGTATTTAAAAGATGCCTCTAATTCCTCTGCCTCGGTACCAAAGGCCACCAGCGCGTAACTGGCAATTGAGGCAATCTCTAAAAAGACGAACAGATTAAAAAGGTCCCCCGTAATTATTATGCCGTTCATACCCGCCAGCATAAGCATAAACAGGGTGTAGAATTTGGCCTTATCCGTATATCTCTCCATATAACTTATGGAATATAGGGTCACTAAAAAACTAACTAGGTTTACAGTAACCAGCATAAAAGAGCTAAGGCCGTCTAAGACCATACAAATCCCGATGGGCGCCACCCATCCGCCTACGTTATACACAAGCACTTTATTTATAAAAACCAATTTTATGGAATAGAGCGAAAATACCAGTAAGCTAAATGTGCTTAAATTAGCAAGAATATCACCTGAGCTTTTTATCCTTTTTCCCAAAAGCGAGATTAAGAATGCCCCTCCCAGAGGAATAACCACATAAAAAGACAATACCGTCATCCCGCTCTTCCTTTCATATTCAAATCCCCACTCTTCTTTACTCTAATATTTTTAGGAAAGGCGGGGCTCATCCCTTTAATCTCCGTATCTTCGTGATATCAAATGTGCCATATCTCTCGAATAATCTTATAGCGATAGCCACTATAAGCGCGGTAACCGCCAGACCAATAACAATGGATGTCAAAACCAGTGCCTGCGGTATGGGATCCACCATATTAGAGACCACCTGATCCTTTGCTAATATCGGTGCGCGGCCACCCGTTTTATAACCTACCAGGACAAAAAATAAATTCACCGCATACTCCATAATGCCTAATCCTATTATAATCTTAATGATATTCCTCTTTCTTAAGACGCAGTAAAGCCCGATACAAAATAAAGCTAAGCAAAGAATATATTCAGTCATTTGTTCTCTTGTGAACTGTCAAAAAGAATTAACGCCGCAAAAATGGCAAAGAGCCCCGCCCCCACCTTAAGACATATGGCAATATTACATAACGGAATAATACCGGCGCTGAATAATGTAAAGGGCTTACCCTTATTAATAAAAAAATTAAGAAAGAAATAGCCTCCGGTAAGCCCGGCTAATGCGATACCCAAAAACATCAATGCCCCCAAATTTTCTAATAAGGATGCAGCGGCCTGCGATAGTTTTTTCAGGGCGAATTCTTTTCCGAATGCTAGCATCAGGTGGATGAAAGAGAGCGCAATTATTACTCCCCCCGCAAAACCGCCTCCGGGTGAAATATGCCCGTGTAAAACTATATAAATCCCATAGAGTAGGATTAGGCCTACAGTAAGCCGAGTAATAGTTTTAACTATTAAGGTCATCCCCTTATCGGATTTCTTCATTTCTTTATCCTGCCTACTTTTCTTATAATGGCTAAGACCCCAATCACTGCCGTAAAAAGAACGGTTGCCTCACCCAGCGTATCATAACCCCTGAAATCCAGAATTATAGAGGCGACAATATTTGCCGCTCCGGTTTTTGCCAGGCCATTTGCAATGTATGATCCGGCTACTCTCATAATAGGCTTTCCAAAATCCGGCAATTCCAGTAATGCAAAATAGGCAAACATTAAAAACGAAGCTATAAATAACAGAGTGGCTACGGTATTAAAAAACCATCTTCCGTCTTTTATTAAAGGCAGGTCCTTATTTATGGTGGCGCGTATGAGTATAATAAGGCAAAGAATCTCTACCACCAGCTGGGTTATGGCAAGGTCTGGCGCCTTCAGAACCAGAAACGCCATTGATAAGCCCAGGCCCACTGCGCCCACCGCTATCACGCTTGAGAGTAAATCTTCTATCTTTACCGCAATGACGGCACCAAAAACCATGAATAATAAAATTAATTTTAGTTCCATTATTTAAGAAGTAATGAATACAATACGCCCATCATACCCAATAGGCACCAGACTAAATACGTAGGCAATACGCCGTTATGCAGGTGCCCTAATATGCCTGAGATAAAAAATACAAACCTTTTTCCCTGCTCGTAAATATCGAAAAAACCCTCTTCAGCTTTATTATAAATCCCTTTTAGAATTCCAAACTCTTTTATGGTGTTGTAAAATTCTGCGCCGCTGGGCCTGTTTTCAGAAGGTATTATTTCGGTCCCGACATAACTATTGTCTAATCTTAAAGACTTGCTCAAATTCCCAAGCAAAAGGATAACAAACCCGAGTAGAATCCCGGCAATTATTAATAAAGTTGCTAAATGAGAATTCCATATGCCTATAAAAGCCGCATCTTTTACCGATGGAAGAATAAAATATTTAAGCGGTAACTGGTTTGTAAATATTCCAAATATTATACAAAGAAGGGCCAGCACTACCATGGGAAGCCACATTAGAGAATTGACCTCGTCAATTTTAGTTGACGGTTGACGGTTGACGGTTGACCTATAACTCCTCTGACCCAGAAAAACCGCATGGAGCAGTTTTAAGAAGCTTGCCAAGGTTAGGGCTGAGCCGAACATAGCCGCTATCAAGCAAAAGATTATCACAAATTTTGTTACTGTGAATTGTGAGCTGTGGACTGTGAACTGGCTGATTAAACCCTGATAAATCATCCATTTTGAGACGAACCCGTTAAAAGGCGGAACTCCTGATATTGAAAGGCTCGCTATAATGGCACAGAAGAATGTCACCGGCATAACCCTTGATAAGCCGCCCAGCTTATCAAGTTCAGACGTTCCCTTTTTATTCTCAACTGCTCCTCCTATTAAAAATAGACAGGATTTATAAATGGCATTATTTATCATATGAAATAGGCCACCTGCAATACCTATTGGATTCCCTGTGCTTATACCTATTATCATATAACCTACCTGGGATACCGCATGGTATCCCAAAAGCCTTTTAAAATTATGTTGTACTAAGGCCATCATCACAGCTGCTAAGATTGTAACGGCACCTATAATCAGCAAGGACTGCCTCATGGGTTCATTCATAATAAACATCTCGGCAGATATCCTGAATAAAAGATATATCCCGAGTAATTTATCAAGTGACGCAGGCAGCAATGCACTTACAGGGGAAGGCGCACTTTCTGCTGTATCGGGAATCCACGTGTGAAACGGCATCGCTCCTGCCTTGGCAAACGCAGCAACAATAAGACAGATGAACGCAATTACGGACAAGGACGAGGGTTCCAGCCTTATTTTGTCCATCTGGAATGTGCCGGTAAGCAGGTATACTATTCCTATTCCCAAAATCATAAGCGAGTCTGAGCCGCCTACTATAATAAATGTTTTTTTTGCTACAGCGTTTGAATTTTTATCTCCGAAGTTAATAAGAAGATAAAGCAGTAATCCCAAAAATCCCCAAAATATCAAAAGAAGTACCAGATTATTCGCAAATACAGTGCCTATAGAGGTTATTATAGTCAAAAATGTATAAAGAAAGTACCAAAACAGCCGGGGCTTACCCTTCATAAAACCAATTGAGTAAATAACAACCAATACCCCAAACATACCAATAAAAGCAGCAATATAACTACTTAATATATCTACCCGCCACATCATCTATTTAGATAAACCCTTCTTTAACCTTACAGTTTTTTCCTGCGAAAGCCGTACCAAATCCCACCCGTTCATTATCTTCTTATCCGAATCTTTGTCTATTACGGCTGTTCTTTCGGTGCAACAGTAGCACGGATCAACCGCCGCTAATGTTATGGCGGCGTCGGATATTGTGCCTCCGACTGCAGCAACCTTATTTGATGCTACATTCATATAGCTGGGCGCCCTTATCTTATGCCTTATGGGAGAGTTTGTCCCATCAGAGCGCACATAATGAAAGCACTCGCCTCTCGGTGCCTCTATGTGGCCTATACCCTCACCCTGCGGTATCTCTTTTACGTCTGCGTCTATAGGCCCCTCCGGCATTTTGTCAAGGCACTGCTCTATAATACGTATGGATTCATACATCTCAAGGACCCTTACAACAAGCTTCGCGAAT
The DNA here is from genome assembly GCA_020052955.1 of Candidatus Omnitrophota bacterium. Taxonomy (GTDB): domain Bacteria; phylum Omnitrophota; class Gorgyraeia; order VGKN01; family VGKN01; genus JAGVOB01. The sequence continues at coordinate 19,671 of JAGVOB010000207.1, forward strand.
ATATCGCCTTCTTCCTGCGTAATTATTTTCCAGTCTATCCTATCATATGCGCCATAAGGGTCATCCTTCCTTATATCTATAGGAATGCCCGAAGCCCTTGCGGTAGGTCCCACAACGCAGTAATCTATTGCCTCTTCTTTTGTGAGAATGCCTACCTTACGGGTTCTTGCATGTATAACTGGGTCATCCATAACAGCGCCTTTAAACATATTAAGTACGGGTATAAGGTCATGAGTCATCTTCTTAATCTCCGGGATGTCTTCTTTCCTTATATCTCTTCTTACGCCGCCTACTGTCATCATTGCGTAATGCTGTCTGTTTCCTGTGATTAACTCAAGGATATCAAGAACCGGCTCTCTATATTTCCACGACCACATCCATACCGTATTATACCCTATAAAGTGGCCCGCCAGTCCGAGCCAGAGCAGATGGCTGTGAAGCCTCTCCAGTTCTGCTATTATTGTCCTTATAAAAAGCGCCCTCTCAGGCACGGAAATCCTTGCCAGGTCTTCCACTGCATTTACATAGGCAAACGGATGGGAGTTTGAGCATATCCCGCAGATCCTTTCAACCAAAAACGAAACCTGGTCAAAGTGTTTTGACTCAGAGAGTTTTTCAATGCCCCTGTGCATATAGCCGATTACTATATCTATATCTACTACCTTCTCTCCCTCGACATACAGCTTGAAAAATTCCGGCTCTTCCTGGAGAGGATGGTAGGGACCTATCGGAACTATGACTCTGTGCGACATATTATTATTCAGTTACTTGAGTTAATTAAGTTGCTTGAGTTACTTGGGTTGCTTGAGTTTTAACCCAATAACTCTATGAACTCAATGAACTCTATAACTCTTTTTTCTCCTTTCTTAGGGGATGAAAATCCTCAGGCAGCTCCTCATCTAACAATAATCTCTTTAAATTTGGATGGTTATCAAACTGCACTCCAAGCATTTCCCAAATCTCTCTTTCTATCCACTCGGCACCCTTCATTAAGGGCGCGAGAGATTCGATGTGCGGATTTTTTTTATCCTTCAGCTTGGCCTTCAAAGTTATCATCTCACCTGATGCATCATGTGAAAAATGATATAAAATCTCTATGCAATCTGGCGTATCGATACCGGAGGCTGTGACAAATCTACAGTCCAAATCCTTAAAAACAAACCTGGCGGCTTTCGGGATATCTTTGGGCTCCAAGCTTATATAAGTTCTGACGTTAGAATGTTCCTTTATCTCAAGGATTTCTTTTGAAAACTCATTTTTTATTGTGTCTGATATAGGCATTTTATTACCCCTTTAGAGAATTTATAAGTTTTACTACACCCATGATAATCGCTTCGGGTTTTGGAGGGCAGCCAGGAATATATGCTGCCACAGGCACTATCTCATCAACCGGCTTTACGAAATTATAAGAGTGCCTGAAAAAATTCCCTCCTATGGCGCACGTACCAATGGAAACAACAAAACAAGGCTTTGCCGCCTGTTCGTATAAAAGTTTTAGCCTCTTTGCGGTCTTATAGTTTGGCACGCCCGAAACAAGGAGCACATCCGCGTGGCGCACGCTCCCTACCAGCTGTATACCGAACCTTTCAACGTCGTAGCGCGGCGTAAGCACATCGAGTATTTCAATATCGCAGTTATTGCACGGAGAGCAGGCCGCATGAAAAACCCAAAGAGATTTGGTTAGAGCTTTAAGTTTCAAATTCATATTAGTTCGTAGATATTAGTTCATAGTTTGTAGCCTATGAACTATAGACTTTAAACTATTAATTTCACAGCCCTATCATCGCTAAAATAATTGCTGTAACTGCAAGGGCTGTGATGGGTCCCCAAAAAAATCTCACCGCCTGGTCTATTTTAACGCGCGGGTTTGTGTTCCTTATTAACACCAAAAGCACTACCACTAAAATATATTTTAATAACACAAATAAAAAACCAACTATACTTTTAATCTCGCTTCCCATAAAAAGCACAACGAGAAACAGCGGGCTTGCTACCAGCATGATAAATTTGGTAAGCTTAAATACGGCGAGCACCGCGCCCGAAAATTCTATATAAGCCCCGGCCATAATCTCTGTTTCAGCCTCTGCCATATCGAAAGGTACAAGCCCTAATTTTGCCTGAATGCATAAAAGCGCTATTATGAATGCTGCTACCCCAGATACAGAAGAAAGCAGAATGCCGCTTGAGGCCTGAAAGGCTATAATCTCTCCCAGTTTTATTGAATGGGCCTTTATTACTGGCACAAGGCATGCCATCACAAAGGGAAGCTCATATCCCAGTAAAAGCTTTATCTCTCTTGAGCCGCCCACGGATGCCAGGGGGTTTGCTGATGCGAACGAGCCAAGTATCAGCATAATAGCCGGAACAGCCAATAGATAGATAACAACTATCCAATCCCCCACAAATCCGCTGCCGGCGTCAAGCATAGAAAGCCAGTTCATAGTTGAGACGAGTATCGCCGATGCAAGGCCGACTAACGGCAACATTAAGAATAAAAACTTTGGAGCGCCCTGCGGTATTATAATCTCTTTCCCTAAAAGCTTAATAACATCATATACAGGCTGTAAGAGCGGCGGGCCCACTCTCCATTGAACCCGGGCTGTTACCTTCCTGTCAAGCCAGGAACTTAAAAAACCCAGGGTTACTGTAAACAGAAACCCGGGGAATACTGTATAATAAAACAAATTCTTCATTGTTTTAACGGCATATCCTCTTTAAGCCATTTCCTCGAGCGGACCGCAAGACTTTCTCCGACAAAAAATATATTTTTGGACGGGTCTTCTTCGATTTCCTTTATCATAATTGCCTTATGATTGCAACTGGTCGCGCATTCGGGTAATTTCTGTTCTTTTTTGCTTATACAATAATCGCATTTAGACGCTATGTAGGGAATAAACTCAGGCATAATAACGCCGAATGGACATGCGAGCGTGCATGTCTTGCAGCTTGTGCATCTCATCGCGTATCTCTTTAAAACCCCGTCCGGTTGTTTTTCTAGAGCATTGTGGTAGCAGGAATTTACGCACGGCGCCTCCTCACACCTCCTGCAAAGGAGACTAAAAGTCGCAAATTCACGCAGGTTATCTATGCCGTTATTATGCGGATGATAAAAATAATCACATGCAGCCTTGCATTCTTTACAGCTTGCGCAAATTTCTAAATCAATAAAAAGTCTTTTCATCGTTATTGTGTTATTGAGTAATTGAGTTCATTGGGTTACTTGGGTTACTTGAGTTGCTTGAGTTGCTTGAGTTTTAAACTCAATAAACTCTATAAACTCAAAGAACTGGTTTTCTAATCCCACAAATCATGCATATCCTTTATTTTATCAAAGGTAAATACAGGGCCGTCTTTACAGACATAGAATCTCCCCATGCGGCAGTGACCGCACTTACCCAGACCGCAGGACATGTTCTTCTCCATCGAAAGGTAAATATCGGATGGCTTAAAACCGATATCTATCAATTTATAGGTGGTGAATTTCATCATTATCGGGGGCCCGCAGACAATGCTTATAAAGTTACTCAGGTTCTCCTTAAAATCGTTCAGAAGGGTGGTTACGACGCCGACATTGCCTTTCCAGTCGTCATCTGCCCTGTCAACGCTTATTTTTATATCTATCGCTCTCTTCCATTTCTGAATCTGATTTTTATAAATTATATCCTGCGGCGTCTTCGCGCCGTAACATAGGTATATCTTTCCGAAAGAAGAGGTATCGGCAAGGAGAGAGTAAATCAAAGACCGTAAGGGAGCTAGGCCCACGCCTCCCCCTACAATAAGAATATTCTTTCCCTTAAATTCGTTTAAGGGGTATCCCTTGCCGTAGGGGCCCCTTATTCCGAGAGTCTCCCCATTTTTCAGCTGATGGAGCCCTGCGGTAAGACGCCCCGCATTCATAATCGTCACTTCTATCTCTTTGCTTATATTTGGGTCGGAGGAAGGGGTAAACGGCGCCTCTCCAGTTCCGTTTAAAGATAATTCTATAAACTGGCCCGTGTTAAACCTGAAACCCTCTTTCGGTTGAAGGACAAAGGTTTTAATTACAGGCGATTCGCTTATTACCTCAATTAAATTCGTCTCAATGGGCTGATACGGATTTTTCTTCATTTAACCTTCTCAGTATTCTTCGTATGTCTATCTTCCCCGGGCAGACATCTATACACCTTCCGCAACCGCAGCATGCGTTAAGCTTAATATTGTCCGGGAAAAAATCAAACTTTTTGAGGTATCTATTGCGAAGTCTCTGATATCTGCGCTTTAATGGATTTGCGCCGCCTGCGACCCTCGCAAAATTTGCGTACAGGCAGGCATCCCAAGCCCTGATTTTCTCATTTGTATCCTTAAGCCTGTCTTCCGATAGAAGAAAGCAATGGCAGGTATCGCAGGAGAGGTTACACCCTCCGCATTCCACGCAGGAGGAGGCTTCCTCGCGCCAAACATCTGACTCGTAACCGTCTCTCACTATCTCCTGCAGCACGTCCTTTGGCGGTATCTGATGAAAAGCGAGATGCTCCGTTAATCTCTTAACTACAGAATTCCTTTTCTCGTCTCTCCTGGAAATTTGGGCGGGCGTAGCATGGTTAAACAATCCGCTCGATTTAATTATCTCTTCCCCGCGCTGTGAGCCCGTATCTACCAAAAAATTCTCATCTAAAGGTGAAAAGTTGATGTCAAATCCCTCGCTGGGATACGGGTTGATATCAAGCGAACGGCAGAAGCAGGTTTCTTTAAAAGAAGGACAGTCGCCCGATATTAATAAGGCATTCTGGCGTCTTCTCTCGTAAAAAGGGTCCCTGGCCTCCCCATCTAAAAAAACAAAATCCTGAATCTTTAGAGAGAATAAGTCGCAATTTTTAACCCCGAATATGGCTGCCTTCTTTTCTTCCTCGTCTAATCTAAGCCTTTCCTTAGGAAATGCAAAAAATGTTCGCAGCGGTTCAATTGCGCGGTATTCATTGAAAGTAAAATCTTCTTTTTTTATTCTATCCCAGCTTTCCAAAAGATAATCATCCGTGGGTAATTTCAGGTTAAGATCGCAGGGAATTTCCTTCCCCTTTATCCTATATGGGACGTATACTCCGTAATCCCGGCTAAGATTATCTAAGAATTTGGCTGTATCTTTTTTTTGGATAAAATATTTGTCCATTCGTGAACTCTTTCACAAGAATTAAAAGATAATAATATTTTTTTAATATATTGTCAAGTAAAATTTGCCAACTGGCGTTTAAATTTTACTTGATTCCGCAAAAGCTTTTGCGGAATCTTAGGCCTTTCCTTTAGTCCCTTCCTTTAAGTTGTATCAGGAAGGACTATCCTGCTGGATTAGACCCATCCTCTAAAGGTACTAGGATGGTCTATCCTGCTGGATTAGGTGATATAACTTCTTATGCTGTCAAGAAAAATCTCGCTCTTTTGGATTTTTCTTGATCCTGAGGAGCCATTTGGCATAACTATCTAGGGCAACGAAGGATCTGTCACCCCGAAGGTGGCGTTTAAATTTTACTAAGATTCCGCAAAGACTTTTGTGGAATCTAAAGTCTATAACCACTAAAGTCTGCATATGGATAAAAATCAAATACTGCCTAATGATACAATGGAAAAATCAGAAGAGATACCCAGACAACTGTGGTTGTAGCCACCCCCACTACTCCGCCTACCCAGAACCACCGGAAGAAGGACATCTTAATACCCTTCTCCTTTTCCAGAATACCGAGCGCTATGATATTGGCGGTAGAACCCATCATGGTTATGTTACCCCCGAAACAACCCCCAAAAAGTAACGCCCACCATAAAGGCTGCAAGTTTAAGTTCAGGCCATGAAAACCCTGGACTACCGGGATAAATGCCGCTACCAGCACAACATTATCAAGCACGCTTGATCCTATAGCTGATATCCAGAGAATTACACCTGTTAGAATTGAAAGGCTGTTACCCACCATACCGGCCAGGGCCTTTGCGAAAACATCCGTTGCCCCGGTATACTTAAGCGTACCTGCCTTGGCAAAAAGAAACATAAAGAATAACAATGACCACCATTCCACGTCCTTTTCTATAAACTCGCGCGCCCTTTCCCATTTCCATATCATAACGCACCCGCTTGAAAGAAGCGGCATGGTAAGCAATATCGTATTCGGCTCTAAGTTTAGCAATATCTCAAGCCTATGATGTATTGAAATAAAGAAAAGTGTTGCCAAAAAAATCGCTAGGCTGATTTTTAGCTCCTTGCCCGCAGGCACTGAAATCAACTTTATCAGAATATCATTAGCGCCCAGCTCCTTAATCTTCTCATCCATCTGCCTCATTTGTTTTCTATACCAGACCATTAATATCAATATAGCTACCGCCAAACATGCCGCAGACAGAGGGAATGCCTTTATAATAAAATCCTCAAATGTAAGAGAGGCCTTAGAGGCGATTAAAATCCCTATGGGATTACCCAGAACAGTGGCTGCGCTTCCTATGTTTGTTGCCAGCACAGAGATTATTATAAATGGCACCGGGTCTACTTCAAAATAATCACAAATTTCAAGCACCGTCGCTATCATAAATATAATCGAAGTAACCTCATCCACGCAGCAGGAAAGGAGTGCAGACATTATCGAGATTGCTAAGACAAATTTCTTGGCGTTTAAGTTTCTCACTCTAAGAATCAAGGTGACCAGCCAGGCAAAAAAACCCGATTCCTTTAAAAGCCCCACAAGCACCATCATACCGACCAGAAAAAGAATTACCTCTAAAGACGCAAATTTTATTAAATTCTCCAGGTCTATTGTCCGTGTTATCATCAAGATAGATGTGCCCACGAAAGCAAACCCCAGGCGGAAGTCCCAGAAAAATAGGGTGCTAATTACGGATGCAATGAAAATAGAGACGGCCAATGACTGCTGTCTATTTAAACCGATGAGGTGGCCTAATAAACCGAGCGTTGATGAAATAACAAGCAGAATTACTAATTTAATAAGGAAGTTTTTATTCATTATTCTTTAAAAGTCCGAGCAAGCCTTTCAGGATATCCTCCGTGGCCACTATCCCAATAACCTTACCCTCCTTGTTCATTACCGGCATGCGCCTTATCTTCTGCGTGAGGATAATCCGCGCCGCCTCGGAAAGGGTGGCCTCCTCGCTTATGGTAATAACATCCCTTCGCATTATATCCTTGACCCTTGCCTTTTCCAGATTGGCAATCTTTGTTTTTACGCCCTTGGGATTTTCCAGATATTCAAACTTCCCTACATCGTGGACATAGGACGGCAGGATACTCTTTAAAATCTCCTTTTCCGTAAATATCCCGACAAGCTTGTCGCTTTCATCTATCACGGGAAGTCCGCTCATCCTCATCTTTATAAGCATATCCAGCGCTGCTTTTGCGCTCATATCCGGAGAAAAGCTTTTTATCTCTTTTGTCATTACCTCCTTCACCTTCATAATATCCCCCTTTTTTGAACTTGAGAGCGTTGAAATAAAAATTGAATTTTATACTACTTTAAATCAAGAATTAAATCAATCACAAAAATTAAATAGCTATAAAGGATGCTTAACAATTCAAGGTAACCTGCAAAGACTAAGGAGCGCGCCGATTATCCCGGCACCAACAATAATAAATGCGGGATGAATCTCGCTGAAAATGAAGACTAAAAAAGAACTCGCTATTATCAATAAACTTTTCACGTGCAGCAGCTGGTTTACATTCACAAGTTTTATGGCTACGGCGATTATCATTGCAAAAACTGCAAGCTGGACCGCATCAAAGGCCCCTCTTACCACGGGCAACTTTCTATATTTCAAATAATAAAAAGAACTTAATATAATAATAACAGCGGGGGCAAATAAATTTCCCAAATTTGCTGCCATAGCGCCATAGATGCCCGCAATCTTATACCCTGTATAAGTAGCATACTTTATGGAAATAGCGCCGGGAAATATCTGAACTGCCCCGAGAATATCCAGAAACTCTTCCTTTGTCAGCCAACTGTATCTTTCCACAACCTCCTTTTCAATAAGCGGCAGAAACGAATACGCGCCGCCTATAGCAAATAAACCTATCCTGAAAAAGGCAAGAAATAAATCTATAAGTATCACTGGTGGTCCTTCCCGGCTAACATATCAAGGCCGTGTATAAGTTCATCCAAAATTACCTCTAAAGACTCTTTTACGCCCTTTGAGCTTCCGGGAAGATTTATAATTAAGGTTCTACCTCTTGTCCCTGAAACTGCCCTTGATAGCATTGCCCTTTTATTAAATCTAAAACATTCCATCCGCATTGCCTCGGCAATTCCGGGCGTTTCTCTATCGATTACCGTCTTTGTTGCCTCAGGCGTAAAATCGCGGGGCGCAAAACCCGTGCCTCCGGTCGTCAAAACCAAATCCGCCTTTAAGTTATCGGCATATTCGATAAGCTTTGCCTTGATTAAATCCGGCTCATCTGGGATGATTTCGTATTTTATCAGCTCTAAGGGAAGATGCCTAATAAGTTCCCATATAAGTTTGCCGCTTTTATCTTCTCTCTGTCCTTGCGAACACCTATCACTAATAGTCAAGACCACCACTTTGTAGGCTGTATTTTCTGGTTTCTGGTTACTGGTTTCTGGTTTTTCCATTAATCTATTACCTCCAAACTATCGCCGGCCTTAACAATCCCGCCTTTTAAAACCTTTGCAAACAAACCTTCCTTCGGCATAACACAATCTCCTGCCTGATAATAAATAGCGCACCTCCTGTGGCAATTTTTCCCTATCTGAGTAATCTCAAGAATCGCCCCATCGCCTACAGACAATCTATCTCCTATTTTTAACTTTATTAAATCCAAGCCTTGCGTTGTGATATTTTCCGCAAAATCGCCGGGTTTTACGTCAAGTCCTTTCCCCCTTATCTTATCTATCGATTCAACTGCAAGCAGGCTAACCTGCCTAAAGAGAGTGCCTGAATGCGCATCTCCTATTATCCCGAAGTTTTCTTTTAACACCGCAGAAGGAACGTTCTGCTTCTTTGTTCCCTTTTTATCTGAAACCGATACTGCTACTATTTTACCTTTATCCACAACCCTATTTCCTTAATGAGTCCGCCCAAGGCGGACGAATTAATTCCGAGCCCGCCATAATTTGTGGCGGACGCGGGATCTGTTATCGTATCATCTCCTTAATGACGACAGTCGGAATTAATCCCGAGTACAGGCGAGGGATCTGTTTTTGTATTATCTCCCTAAAAGCGAGTAATCGCTTTTTCCGCCTGTTTTCTTCAGGAGCTTTATATCTGATATCACCATATCTTTGTCAAGAGGTTTACACATATCATAAATAGTCAAAGCAGATATTGCGCTTGCGACTAAGGCCTCCATTTCAACTCCGGTCCTTCCAAGGCAGGAAACCTCGCAGAATATATCTATATGAATTTTTTTTATCTTGAAATCTACCTTGACGTTTGTTATTTCAAGCGGATGACAAAGAGGTATTAGGTCGTGCGTTTTTTTAGCTGCCATTATCCCTGCAACTTTTGCGCACGCCAAAACGTCGCCCTTTGGAATCTTATTTTCCTTAATACACTTAAGAGTCCTCGCTTTTAGATATATCCTTCCCGTTGCCATAGCCACTCTTTTTGTTATTATCTTTTCACTTGTATCAGCCATAGCGATATCGCTTAAATATCGGCGTTTGGCTTTTATCATTTAGCCTCCAAGGTTTCTATACTGCCTTGTAACATAAATAAGGGTTTAATTCAAAAATCAAAGTGCAAAAATCAAAATTACATATTAAAATGCAAAATTACTTTTTTCCTTTAAGGGTCAA
>JAGVOB010000080.1 GCA_020052955.1 Candidatus Omnitrophota bacterium
ATCTAATAAACAATCGCCCAAAAAAGTGTCTTAATTACCATACGCCGAATGAAGTTTTGGGCTCAAGTGTTGCACTTCACTGTTGAATGTGGCTTTTTGTTTTTGCTGTACAAATTTTGATATTTGGATTTTGATTTTTGGATTTTTTAGCGGGTGCTTAGCTCAGTTGGTTAGAGCGTTTCCTTGACATGGAAAAGGTCGCAGGTTCAAGTCCTGTAGCGCCCACCACTTTAGTTTATATTTAGGACTTGAAGGGAGTCCCGATAAATGCGACACAGAGGAGTATTTGTTTATCGGGATGGGTGGTCCTTCGACTTCGCTCAGGATGGTGAGCTGAGCCGAACCACCGACCTGAAGCATCCTGTCCGCCTTGGGCGGACGAGCGGAAGGCGCCAAGTCCTGTAGCGCTCCCGAGCGAAAGCGAGGGGCAGAAAACCTATAAATAGCAAATAGCAGATAGCATTATATAGAAATATAGAATGACAAGTAATCGTTGTGGCGTATACATTCGCGGCCAGCAAAGTCCCGAGTCAAGCGAGGGGCAAAGTCCCGAGCGAAACGAGGGGCAAAGTCCCGAGCGAAACGAGGGGAAAACCGCACCCATGTCCACTGCGGGGGCTAGGGTACGCCTGCCTGCCTTGCCCGCTTCGCAGCGAAGCGAGCCACAGGCAGGGATGAAAAATGGCCGCTCAGTATGAGCCATACGGAAACCTCGGGCTTTGGTTCGACTTCGCTCACCAGGAGTTATGGAAGGCTTTATAGTTTAGAACTTTTAAAAAACATCCGAAGAGATTTCCCGAAAAGGAAATCTCTTAATTTTTTGGAGCAGATCCCGTGATTATCAGGCTGAAAGATTTCGTGCCGCCGAGGGGAGTCTTCGATATTTTTAAAGATAAACCATATAGTTTTCTACTTGAAAGTTCTCTTTTGTCTAACGGGCTGGGGAGGTTTTCTTTTATTGGAAGCGAGCCTTTTTTAATTCTTAAGTCAAAAAAGAATGATATAGAAATAATAAGCGATAAAGTAACACAACGCCTTAAGGGAAACCCATTTGAGAAACTGAGGGAGCTTCTTAATACCTATAGAGTCGAGAGGCAGAATATCCCCATACCGTTTGTTGGCGGCGCAGTAGGCTACCTCGGTTATGATCTAAGGTATTTTATTGAAAGGCTGCCGGATATTTCGGCAGACGATATCAATATCCCGGACATTTTTTTTATGTTCTATAGCAACGTCATCGTATTTGATCATCTAAAAAATGAGATATTTTTATCTGCAAACGGATTCCCGGAGGATAAAAGATTCAGAGAGAAAAAGGCAAAAGAGGATATGGTGAGGCTAAAGGGATACCTCGCCTCATATGGCCGTAAAAAGCCCTTAACCGCTCGAGTGAAGAATAAATCCTATTGTATAACTTCAAATTTTAAAAGAGAGGATTATATCTCAGCTATAAATAAAGCCAAGGAGTATATAAAAAACGGGGATATTTATCAGGTTAACCTTTCGCAGAGGTTTTCGTGCAGGATAAAGCAGGAGCCGTTTGCGATATATGAAAGATTATCCGGGATAAGTCCGTCATGCTTCTCAAGCTTTTTTAATTTCGGGGATTTTCATATAGTAAGCGCCTCTCCCGAAAGGTTTTTAAGGTTAGAGAAAGATTTAGTGCGCACCCGGCCGATGAAGGGCACCAGGCCAAGGGGGGCTACGCATAGCGAGGACGCGCGCCTAAGGGGCGATTTATTGAGGAGCGGTAAGGATAAGGCAGAGCTTCTGATGATAGTCGATTTAGAGAGGAATGACTTAGGCAGGGTGTGTAAATATGGAAGCATCAATGTAAAATCCATAAGGAACCTTGAGGCATATGCCACAGTATTCCAGACAACGGCAGATGTTACGGGCAGGTTAAAAGAAGATAAGGACAGGATAGATTTAATAAAAGCATGTTTTCCCTGCGGCTCTATAACCGGCGCTCCAAAGATAAGGGCTATGGAGATAATAGAGGAGCTTGAGCCTACAAAAAGGAATATATATACAGGCTCAATAGGATATATGGGATTTGACGGTAACATGGATTTAAATATAGCTATAAGAACGATTTTAATCAAGGATTCCTTTGCGTATCTGCAGGCAGGCGGAGGTATAGTTGCAGACTCAACGCCTAATCTGGAGTTTGACGAAACACTGACCAAAGCAAAGGCCTTGATAGCAGCTCTGGAGGTAAATTAAAATGTCCAGAGTCGTTTTTTTAAACGGGAGGTTTATAAAAAATAAAGATGCGAAAGTTTCTGTATTTAACAGGGGATTTTTATACGGAGAGGGTGTTTTTGAGACAATGCGCTCATATGATGGAATTATTTTCAAATTAGATGAGCATATGGATAGATTATTTAATTCGGCAAAACTCGTATATTTTAATATCCCGTATAATAAAAAAGGATTAAAAGAATGCGTAGAATCAACCTTAAAAAAGAACGCCTTAAAAGATGCCCATGTAAGAGTTGCAGTTTGGAGAAAAGAAGAAGGTTTTGGTCTGGATTTTAAATCAGAGAAATCCGATTTATTGATTGTTGCAAGGCCATTAAAAAGTTTTAACAAAAAAATTTATGAAAATGGTATAAGCGCGTTGGTACTAAAAGATATCGGAAAGAATGAAAAATCGGCCTTATCTGGGATAAAATCGTTTAACTATCTTGATAATATACTCGCAAGAAAAAAAGCCATGGCACAAGGCGCAGACGATGCTATATTTTTAAATTCAAGGGGTTTTATAAGCGAGGCAACTTCTTCCAACATATTTATCGTAAAAAAAGGTATCTTGGTAACCTCGCCTGTAAATTCCGGGATACTCTGCGGGATAACAAGGAAGGTTATACTTGATATTGCAAAACAGTATTCCATAGAGGCCCAAGAAAGAAATTTCAAGATAAAAGAACTCTTAAGAGCGGACGAGGCGTTCCTGACAAATTCGCTAATGGAGGTTGTGCCCCTAGTGAGGATTGACAAAAAAAGAATAGGCAGCGGCGCCCCCGGAAAGCTAACCAGGCGCCTGTCAGCCCTGTATAGATTAGAGGCAGAGAAAGAAGCCACATGTGGTATTTAGTATGTGTAAAAATAGCTTTTTCAGAATCACTTTTTTAACAAATTGACAAAAAAGTCCTATTCTGGTAGCATTTATAAAAATGGTTTGTTTGGAAAATCAGTTTTAAATGACGAATGACCAAACCAGAATGTCGAATAAATATTTAAAGTCCGAACGTCTAATTTTATGAATTTTTGGACATTGAGTCATTCGGAAATTCATTCGTCATTCGCCATTGAACAATTGGACATTATATTTGGCTTAGATATAATTAGCCATATTAGAATTTATCAGGAATGAATAATTATTGAAAATATAAAGTTTAATATGGATATAAATACCCTAAGACATAGCGCGTCCCATATAATGGCCCAGGCGGTAAAAGAACTGTTCCCGGGCGCAAAGCTCGGGATAGGCCCGTCCATAGAGGACGGTTTTTATTATGATTTTGATTTAGACAGGGCATTCTCTCAGGATGACATTATAAAGATAGAAGAGAGGATGCGCGACATAACAAAGCGGGACATCAAGTTTGAAAGACAGGAGCTGAAAAAGGAGCAGGCGCTCAAATTATTCAGGGACTTAGGAGAAGGCTATAAGCTCGAGTTAATTAGCGAGATAGCCGATGAGGTTTTATCCGTTTATAAGCAGAGGGATTTTATGGACCTGTGCAGGGGCCCCCACATAGAAAGAAGCTCTGACTTAAAGGCGTTTAAACTGCTGAATTCCTGCGGGGCGTATTGGAAGGGGGACGAGCACAACAAGATGCTCCAGAGGATATACGGCACAGCCTTCTTCTCGCAGGAGGAGCTGGATAAACATCTATACCTGCTGGAAGAGGCGAAGAAGCGGGACCACAGGAAGCTGGGCAAGGAACTTGATCTGTTCAGTATCCAGGATGAGATAGGCCCCGGGCTTGTGCTGTGGCATCCGAAGGGGGCTATTGTCAGAAAAATAATAGAGGATTTCTGGAAAGAGGAGCATATTAAAAGGGGGTATAAACTTATATACACGCCGCATATAGCCAGGCTGGACTTGTGGAAAAGAAGCGGGCATTTGGAGTTTTATAAGGACTATATGTATTCTCCCATAGAGATAGAAGAAAAAAAATTCCTTATAAAGCCGATGAACTGCCCTTCGCATATCCTTATATATAAAAGCCAGCTTAGAAGCTACAGGGATTTACCTATCAGGTTGGCGGAACTGGGAACCGTGTACAGGTATGAGAAATCAGGCGTTCTTCACGGGCTCATGAGAGTAAGGGGCTTTACCCAGGACGATGCGCACATTTTTTCCACAGAGGAACAGCTTGAAGAGGAGATACTGTCCATAATAGAGCTTGTGGTTTTTATGCTTAAGACATTCGGATTCAGCGAATACGAGGTGTTTATATCCACAAGGCCGGAGAAATTTGTGGGCACGCTTGAAAACTGGGAAAGGGCAGAGCGCGCCCTTAAAAATGCGCTGGATAACGCGCCCGTTAAATTGAAATACAATATAGACCCCGGAGAGGGCGTTTTTTATGGTCCAAAAATTGATATAAAAATAAAAGATGTTTTAGGCAGGCCATGGCAGTGCACGACTATTCAGGTGGATTTTAATCTGCCGTCTAGATTTGGGGTTTCGTATATCGCAGAAGACGGAAAGGAACGCACGCCCATAATGGTGCACAGGGCCATACTGGGTTCTTTTGAGAGGTTTTTCGGTATCCTCATAGAGCACTATGCAGGCGCATTTCCGCTTTGGCTATCCCCCGCCCAGGTTATTATAATACCTATATCACAAAAGCACCATGCCTATGCCCTGGAGCTAAAAAGGAGGATTGATAAGGAAAATATAAGGAGCGAGGTTGACTTAAGAAATGAGAAAATGGAACACAAGATAAGAGAGGCGCAGTTAAATAAAATTCCCTATATGGCCATAGCGGGAGACAGAGAAATTGCGCAGGGCGAGGTATCTGTGCGCTCGCGTCAAAAGCAAAACGAGGGCGCAAGTAAAGTAGAGGAATTTATAGATAGGCTTAAGAAAGAAATAGATTTAAAGTCTTAAAATTATGAATTATAGATTATGAGTTATGGGTTAAAAATCTTTTAATTCATAATTAATAACTCGTAATTCATAACTATTGAGGGTTGCTCAAAACTCGGGTTTCTGAAAAATAGGTAAGCAGCTCTTTGACAAAACAGTTATTCCTGCAGAAGATGCTTTAAAAGTCCTCGGACGTA
>JAGVOB010000126.1 GCA_020052955.1 Candidatus Omnitrophota bacterium
CTCCTTCCAGAGGCTATATTCTCTGGTAACATCAATTATGAGTCAACGATACCTTATGGAATTATTTTGGGTAACATTTAATGTGAGTCAATTCGTAAAATGTACTAGCTATTTAATTATTAACATCTTATGGTATAATAAATGAGGCCATAATTTAATTTTACTATATTTATGGTCGCATTTACCAACCGATATGTTAAGCCCCATAGTTGGTTTTATTTAAATTAAAAAGCGGATTTATACATTCGCGGCCAGCGAAGTCCCGAGCTAAACGAGGGGAAAAATGGCCGGTTCCTTCGCAAAAGCTCACCTCAGTACCGAGCACTTCGGTGCGAGGCAGGACACTGAACAAGGCGAAGTGCAGTATGAGCCAGACGGAAACCTGTTATGGAAGGCTTTATTAAGAAATAGAGGCTAAAAAGAGATAAATTTCTAAGGTGTATAATATTATATGCAAATTTTGGCCGTGCTCCTGAATAAATATTTTAAATTTCTTAGCAGATTATTAAACAACAGGTTTTTAATTGGCTCGCTAATTTTGCTATATATATTAATATGGGCAATTTTAGCATTTCCTTATAGGCTATTTCCGTGTGATGATGGTTTCCTATTAGAATCCCCGCTCTCCACTTTTTTACATGTTTCTATATTATTGGTAAAAATCTGCAAGTTTATCTGGTTATTGTTCTCAAAAGATATCGCGTCATCCCTGCTATTGTATGTAATTTTATCAAATGCCTTGGCCTTATTTATTTTGGCAAAAATGGTATTTCGTATTACCAAAAATAATATTGCGGTAATAATAGCGATGTTGTTATATGCTACTTCTGCCTGGCCCGCTAATTATTATTTTATGGCATCATATACTGTATTTGCTACGGCATTACATCTATTATCTTTTCTGTTTATCATAGAGGCATATCTGGATTATAAAAGAAAGAAGAGGTTCTTGATTTTAGCAGGTCTTATTTCCGGGCTGTCGTTTTTAAGCTCCCCATCGTCATCAGCAATGATTTTTATTCAGGCGCTAATTATTTTATATCTTTTTTCCGAATCTACGCTGTCAGAACAGTTTAGTCTTTTTCTACTTTTTTGTTCCTTTTTGGTTTTAATAATTGCACCCTATATAATAGTAAACGGCCAAAGTATTTTAGAGCACCTTAATAACAATATTAAAACACCTCATTATATCGATGCTTTAGATAAATTAGGATATATCCCAAAGCCGCCATTCTTCAGCTTTTTTCATATAGGAATGGTTTACGCGCCGGTAATGTTCGGCGTTTTTATCCTTCTCTGTATTTTATTTCTAACCTCAAAAGGTAGAAAAGGTCCTAATAAACTACCTAGCAGCAAGCTACGAGGTATCAACTCTCTTATAAATCGTAACGCAGCAAGCTGGGGGGAATTAACCTCTCGTCCCGCCAGAGGCGGGATTGAAAAAATATTGTTCTCCCTGATTCTAATTATTTATTTTCATACAATAATTATTGACCTTTTGCCGTTTACCAAGCTGGCCCGAACTCATTTTCCTGCTTATCCTCTGTTAGTTATAGCGTTTGTTGCTTTAATCGATTACCTTTTTAAAAAATACTCCACCACCTTCCCCAAATTTAAAGTTTCTTTTCATATATTTTGTTTTATTATTGTTATGTCAATAATTTGGGCGGGCGTAGGTTTTTGTTCTGAAATGAGATACTCTAAACAATTTTCAGCGGAATATCTAAACCGACTCTCTTTAGATACGGAATTGTATATGCTTGACAGGGATGTTCACAGGGATTATATAAAGGCCTGGTTAGGCAGAGATGTTGTCGGGATAGGCAATATTGATGATATTTACAAAAATAGAGGGAAGAAGGTTGCCCTTATAATCGGGCCTCACGGGGCGCTCAGCGGAAGAAGTATCCTAAAACATTCCACATTGGATGACTTTTCACTTGAAAATATGGATATTTATAAGCCGGAAGGTGCCATAGAAATAAAACTGCCTTATTATGCTTATTTCCCTTCATTTATGTTGGAAGAGGAGATTTCTCAGGCTTTATATTTATCCGGGGACATCCCATATTATAAATCAGATAATATGAAGATAACTGTATGGATATGGAAAACCTGATATTTTCAAAAAATATCCAAAGTAAGCTTCTTATGATATAATCGTCAACAATAGGCTGTATCTTACCTAGTTTATAAAAAAATAATTATTATGAGAAAAGAGAAAATTATTATAGTGCTTCCCGCTTATAACGCATCATCTACCCTTGAGAAAACCATAAATGATATCCCTTCCGGCAGCGTAGATGAGATTATCCTTGTTGATGATGGCAGCAAAGATAATACCGTGGAAATTGCTAAGCGCCTGGGGTTAACCGTCGTTACCCATTCCAAAAACCATGGTTACGGTGCCAATCAGAAGACATGCTATAAGCTGGCACTGCAAAATGGAGCTGATTATATTGTTATGATTCATCCCGATTATCAATATGACAGCCGGCTTGTTGGAGTAGCGGTAGAACTTCTAAGACTAAATATCTGCGATATTGTCATAGGTAATCGAGTCAGAACAAGAAAGGAATGCTTAAATTCAGGCATGCCTTTTTATAAGTACCTTGCAAACCGTTTTCTGACTATCATAGAGAATATAGTTACAGGGCAAAATCTGGGTGAGTTTCATTCCGGATTCCGTGCTTATAAAAGGGAGGTATTAGAGACAATCCCCTTTGTTCGCAATTCAGATGATTTTGTTTTTGACGCGCAATTTCTCATACAGGCTGTTTATTTTAATTTTATAATAGGAGACATTCCGATGCCGGTACGCTATTTTAAAGAGGCATCTTCGATTAACTTATATAGGAGCATTATTTACGGACTTAAATCGCTGTACTTTTTGTTTATTTTTTCTCTCCAGCGTTTAAGGATAATAAATTCCCGTCTTTTTTTAAAGCATAACTCGTGCCATCCAAGTGAGAAAGATTAAGATAGTAATTTTAGTATCCCTAGTTATAGTTATTACCTCTGCTGCATTTTTTCCCTGCCTGCGTAACGGATTTGTTAACTTAGACGATGATAAATATGTAACGGATAACGCAGTTATTAAGCATTTATCCTGGGTTAACCTCAAGAATATTTTTAGTTCCTTTTTCGTTTGTAACTATATACCTGTAACCATGCTGAGCTATTCATTAGAACACAGCTTTTTTAAATTAAACCCCGCCTGCTATCACTTAACAAACCTTATTCTGCATCTGCTTAACTGTATACTTATTTTCTGGCTGCTTGCCATGATGAGCGACAGCTTTTTTGTGGCTTTTGTAACAGCTGTTTTATTTGGTATTCATCCCCTGCATGTTGAATCCGTAGCCTGGATCAGCGAAAGGAAGGACGTGCTTTATGCATTTTTTTTCCTGGCAGCGTTTATAAGCTATCTTTATTTTATTCGAAGCGAGAGGAGGAGCTTAAGATACTACTGGTTTTCACTGGCTATGTTTATTCTGTCTATCTTATCAAAACCGATGGCGATTATGTTGCCTTTTATACTGGTTCTTGTTGAATACTCTTTCTTTGGAAAGAGTGCTAAATTCATGCTTCGCGATAAAATCCCGTTTTTTATTACATCCTTTATATTTGGGATTCTGACTGTTTTTAGCCAGTATTCAACGGGAGCTGTTAGAAAAGCCGGCCTATTCAATCTGCCGCATAAATTAATGATAGCCAGCTACAGCATTATTTTTTATCTCAAGAAGATGTTAATGCCTTTTAAACTTTCATGTATGTACCCTTTTCCGCGGATTACAAACGATTCATTATTACCAATTTATTTGGTTAGTTTATTAGCGGTTTTTGTCCTGTTTACTGCTGTGGTTATTTCAGGCAGGTATACAAAAAAGGTAATCTTTGGAGCCTGCTTTTTTTTAATAACGGTCCTACCTGTTTTGCAGCTTATCCCCATAGGCAGGACGATAGTAGCCGATAGGTATGTTTATATACCGTCTTTAGGGATATTTTATCTTATAGCAGAGGGACTGCGCTGGGTTTTTAAGAAGGCAAATAATTTTTTGGGGGCTCGAATATTAATCTTAATAATTTTGACAGGTATAATAAGCGCTTTGACCTTTCAGGCTAATCAGCGTTGTAAGGTATGGAAAGACAGCGTAACATTATGGGTTAACGTGTTAAATAACTATCGCGATGTTCCTTCCGTTGCTTATAATAATCTGGGCATCGCCTATAGGTCTATCGGAGAATTCGAAAGAGCAAAAGCAAATTTAGAGAAATCGTTGGAAATTGACCCGTCATATTCCCCTTCGTATGTCAATCTTGGAAATTTATACAATTCTATCGGGGACAGCAAAAAGGCTATAACGCTTTATAACAGGTCATTATCAATAGAGCGTAATTCTGTGGAGGCATATTTTAATCTAGGGGTCGTATACAATAATATCGGCCGAAAGGAAGAAGCTATGAAGATGTTCGAGAAAGCCATTGCAATTGAACCTGCGCATCTTTTAAGCTATGTTAACCTGATAAATCTTTACGAGGCTTCCGGAAAACAAAATAATATAGCCTCGCTATATGAAAAGGCGATAGCTAATGACCTTGATTATTTCGACGCCTATTTTTACGCCGGCAACTTATACAGCGGTAAGAATAAGACAAAGAAGGCAATACCGTTTTATAAAAGAGCGATAAGAATCAGCCCGGATAGCGTTGAAGCATATAATAACCTAGCCGTTGCATACTCTAAAATTGGTAATATTGATAAGGCGATATCCTTATGCAATAAGGCGCTTGGAATTGACAATAACTTTGAATATGCCCATTTAAATCTGGCAGAATTTTATTTTCAAAAAAGACAGTATAATCTGGCGATTGAACATTGTGATAAAGCAATCGAGCTAGGCAATAAGGTTGATCCTAATTTTCTGGAAGTTCTAAAACAATATCGCAGATAGGCGACTTCCGATACATAAACCCAAATTTTGCTATTGCAAAATTTGCCCGAAGGGCCGACCGTTTAAATCCAAATGGATTTAAACGTGCTCGTCGGGGTAATCCCGGAAAGATTTCTATTGCAAAATCTGGGATAAAACAATACAAAAGCGGGCTACCCCGTAGTGTGGTTTTGTTGTCTTATTTTAGGGGAGGGCGTATTTAGTGGAGCCCCAGGGGAGGAAGACCGAAAAGTCAGAAACCACGCCTGCGTGCCGTAACGCCTGTCTGCCCGCTTCGCAGGCAGCCTCGCAACTAGGCGGGCGAGGCGAGCCGACAAGGCAGGCACTTCGGCGTGCAGGCACGGCTACTCGCCTCGCTTACGCTGTGTCGAAGCGGGTTAAGCCGAGGAGCTTCATGATATATACAAACATAAAATGTTTTTTGGATTACCTTTCTCATATCCGGGAAGCCCGCACGTGATTTTTGCAACCGTCGGCCTACCTCTGGCTAGCAATTTTAGCTTGGCCAAAATAGCCGCTTATACTATTTTCGGCGGCATTGGGTTTGTTGCATTTATTTACGGAAAGAAAAACACGTCTTGGCGGCCTATGGTTATCGGCGTCGCCTTAATGGCGTACCCCTATTTCGTCTCAGGAACACTAGCCATTTATCTTACTGGCATTGCCCTTACCGCAGCACTGTATTTCTGGAGGAGTTAAGAATAAAAACAGGAGAGGAGAAATGCGGAAGATTTTGGCATGTTTTTTAATCTGTTTGGGCGCATCTGGATTAAGTTATGCTGCGCCGTGCTATGGCCCAAAGATGCCTCAGAAGAAACATTTTTTTGGAGGAATCCAGACATATTCGGTATTTAAGAGATTATTAGAAAAAGACTATGGAAAAGTTCGCAGCCTTCAGAACTTTGTGCTTTTATCATATGGGGTTTTTGATTGGCTGTCCATAGATTTAAAAGGCGGCGCAGGAAATATAAAGGAGCGTCCCAAAACGGGCAATGAAATAAATTATTCTACTTATTTAGGGGGAGGTTATGGTTTCAGGATAAGGCTTTATAACAGCGACAAAACAAAAATGATTTTTGGCTTCCAGCATATAAGTATACACCCTCACACTGTGTCTGTTGACGCCTCAAAGCATAAAGTCGTGCTGGATGACTGGCAATTTTCTTTTCTTATTTCTCGTAACTTTTCTAAAGTTACTCCTTATATAGGCACGCGATGGTCGCGTATGGATAAAATCCTCTGGATAGACCGCGAAAGAAACAGGGAAAAGTCGGGTTTAAGTAAAAGTGTCGGGCTGGTTATCGGAACAGATGTTTCTATAAACAAAAAAGCATGGTTTAATGTGGAAGGGAATTTTTTTGATGCAACGGCTATAGCCGGAAGTCTAAATTTTGCTTTTTAATCCAGCAGGATAGACCATCCTAATCCAGAAGGGATAGGCCGACCTCTTTCCATTAAGGTCGGGCCTAATACCTCTAGGGGATGGGTCTAATTAAGAGATTTGTTGATTTTAGAGAATCTGCCTATCCAAGCTCCTGTACTGCACTGCCTCAGATATATGCTCTAGCTTGATATTATCGGAAGTGTCTAAATCCGCGATAGTCCTTGAGACTTTTAATATCTTGTCGTATGCCCTGGCTGATAGACCCAACTCATTTATAGCCATCTTAAGGAAGTCCTTTGACTCATTATCCAGCTGGCAGTATTTCTTTATGTGTTTTTGACTCATCTGGCTGTTCGAGGTAATCCTTTCATTTTTAAATCTTTCAAGCTGGTTCTTTTTTACCCTGTTGACCCGTTTTCTTATCTCAGAAGAGGGCTCAGAAGGCAGACCCTCAGATAATTCCTTATAGGGGACAGAAGGGACCTCTATATGTATATCTATTCTGTCTAGGAGAGGTCCTGATATTTTCGTGCGATAATGCTGTATTTGATGCGGACTGCAGTGGCAAGCGTGTTTTGTATCGGTGAAATACCCGCAGGGGCAGGGGTTCATAGCGCAGACGAACATAAATTTGGAAGGAAAAGAAATAGATTTTACCGCCCTTGATATACGCACAGTTGCGTCTTCTAAGGGCTGCCTTAAGACCTCCAAAACATCCCTGTGAAATTCGGGCAGCTCGTCTAAGAACAAAACGCCGTTATGGGCGAGGCTTACCTCGCCTGGCTTAGGAAAGGACCCGCCGCCTATTAAAGCGATATTGCTTATAGTATGGTGCGGAGCCCTAAACGGCCTTTTGGTAACAAGGGAATCCCTCGTTGATAAAATACCGGCAACTGAATGGATTTTTGTAACCTCTATGGTTTCATCAAGGCTCATATCGGGTAATATTGTGGGTATTCTTTTTGCAAGCATAGTTTTTCCGCCGCCAGGCGGGCCTATCATCAGGATGTTGTGGGAACCACTCACAGCAACCTCTATTGCACGCTTTGCCAGGTATTGACTCTTTACGTCCTGAAAGTCTAATTCATAGCATGTTTCTCTCTCAAGGGTATCTTCTAAATCTAGCTTGCAGGGTGCGATACTCGAAACGCCGTTTATAAAATTGATTGCTTCTTTAATTGTTTTTACAGGGAATATATTTACCCCTCTTACAATAGCAGCCTCTTTTGCATTCTGGTGGGGACATATCAGATTTTTCGTAGCGTCAGAGCCCAAAGAACTTGCTATAGGGAGAGCGCCCCTTATCGGCCTGACAGAACCGTCTAATGCCAGCTCCCCGACAATACAGTAGTTCTTTAAATTTTCTTTATCCAGCTGTCCGTATGCACCGAGTATTCCAAGCGCTATAGGTAAATCAAAGGCAGTCCCTTCTTTCTTGGTATCGGCAGGCGCTAAGTTTACGATAAGCTTTCTAATCGGAAATGAAAATCCGCTATTCTTTATGGCAGATTTTATCCGGTCTTTACTTTCTTTAACAGCCGTATCAGGTAACCCTACAATTGTTACCCCCGGAAGCCCCCCGGAGATGTCAATCTCTATCTCTATAGGATAGGCATCTATACCGAGGATTGAGGATGAGAATACCTTTGATAACATTTTGTATTCAGGCCTTTCCTATGGTATAGGAAAGTATAAAACACTTTCCTAACCACTGAAAATCGCATTGAAGTTATCGCGAAGCGATTTTCTTGTATATTTAACCAACTATTAACCTTGCTTTTTTTATCATTTTATATTATATTTAAACATTGTTCAACATTAAA
The DNA here is from genome assembly GCA_020052955.1 of Candidatus Omnitrophota bacterium. GTDB lineage: Bacteria > Omnitrophota > Gorgyraeia > VGKN01 > VGKN01 > JAGVOB01. Next base: position 8,163 of record JAGVOB010000126.1, read on the forward strand.
TTAAGGAATAAATTTTAATGACAGATTTCTTTAAGCAGTTATCAAACAACAGTTTTTTCTGGTCCGCAGTAACCGCCTGGGTAATTGCCCAGAGCATCAAGGTTATTATCGGTATTATAAAGGAGAAGAGGTTTAATTTTAAATGGTTTGTAGGTACGGGAGGAATGCCGAGTTCTCACGTAGCAGGCGTGTCCGCACTTGCGACTTCTATAGGCTTAAGATTTGGATTTGATTCTCCCATATTTGCGGTGGCCGCTATCTTTACTCTAATTATAATGTTTGATGCTCAGGGAGTAAGGCGTGCAAGCGGAAAACAGGCAGGAATATTGAATAAGATTATCGAGGATATATACCTAAAACGCGAGTTAAAAGAAGATAAATTGATGGAATTTTTAGGGCATACCCCTTTTCAGGTAATAGTTGGCGCAGTGTTAGGAATAGCTATCTCTATAATGTTAAATGTGCCAAATAATACTTTTAACATAAAGGCACATTTACCCTGAGTGAAACAAAGGGTCTCATCCGAGAGATCCTTCGTCGCTTTGCTCCTCAGGATAAATTAAACCAATGTTAA
>JAGVOB010000087.1 GCA_020052955.1 Candidatus Omnitrophota bacterium
ACCATTGCGCAGGGCTGAAAATGCCGAGAAGCTGGCGTTAAAAAATTGCACCTGAGCGTAAAAACTTAAGATTTACGCAGCTATTTATTAAACAATAAGGTATATAAAATAACCCACTTTATTTACGAAGGATCCGAACAAAGTTATTAAATATGGGCAAAAGTGTTAACGATGTCCCCGGTCTAAAATGTTAACTATGTTTCAGTTGCACCCTAGCCCCTCAAGGATGGCATGGGTACGGTTTTATGGCCGCGAATGTATAAACATCGTAATTGATACGGGTAGATTTAAAAAGTCAATCCTGCCGTTTTTGGCTATTTTAGGGCTTCCGTTTAGCGTAACTTTACAGTCTAATAATTCTTCGGGAAGTATCAATTCAAACCCCTTTGGCGGCTTGGCGTTGCCGCCAACAGATAATTCAAAGTTCCCATCTCTCTTCTTGAAGGTATAGTCAATACTGCCATAGGCCGTCGGCATATTTTTTACGGAGATTCCTTTATCCAGCCACGCCGTATCTATGCCGGCGCAAAGTATTAATCTATCATCGTGCTCATAGACAAAAATTGTCCTTAGCGCATCGATATAGCCCGATCCAACCCACGTGTGCGGCATATCCCCGATATAAGAAGGCGTGCGGGGTTTTGCATGGACCACTTCAGCCATATGATTCCAATTAAACGGCCTTACGGAGTCTTTAACAAAATAACGCAGCATTGTAAGCGCGCGTTTTCCTTCGCCCATCCTTATAAATGCGTTTGCACTGCGGACCTCATAAGGCGTAAATGTGGCTTCTTCGCCCGGAATTAGCCTCTTTTCAAACTCCCGAAAGTACCTGTCAAATGTGTTCTTTAAATACGGCTGCGGCATGTGATCAACTTCATCGCATGCCGTAATTGCAATAGCGGTTGAGGTCGAGTCAAAATCTCCCTTTTCTACGCAGCCCGGTATATAATCTATATTATCGCGTTTGATAACCATTTTTATGGATTCGTATATGCACTTTCTGAAACCATCCGCCTCCTTCTGCATCCACTTTGCGTCCTTGCTCTTTCCTAAAAGTTTTGCCAGATAAACCCCGTCCTTAAACCCTCTTAAAACCCAGAAATCGTCCCAATAGCTGTGCATAGCCGGATAATAGCCCTCATGGCTGTTCGATTGGGGCAATATTCCGTAATACGGTTTTTTCTTTGTGTCGCTTTGATAATCCGGCGTCATCCTCTCCTGTCTAAGTTTACCGGCAAATTGCAGCGCCTTTACAACCTTCGGATAAACGCCCCTTAAATAATCCATATCGCGCGTATAGTCTACATACTGCCGTAGCGCAAATACATACTCTCCCTGGCTGTCATACTCATTTCCCTCGCCGGTCCCGCTTGAGTTAAAACCAGAGGCATTACCGCCATTATGTATAATAAACGGGACATAGCCGTTATCCCAGACCTTTGACGATACCGCATCAAGCCATTCACGCACCTCATCTTTAAAACCCATCCGTAAGAGAGCGGCGCTTGTTAAGGCGCCATCGCGCAGCCAGGAGTGGTCGTAATTGCGCGGCCCCGGCTTAATCCACGGACCGTCCTTATTTATCAAAATATATGCTATATTACTCTTCATAACATCTATAAGGCGCTTCTCGGGTATATCGATAGTAATGCGGTTAAGCAGCTCCTCCCATCTCTTGCCCTCCTCGTCAAACTGCTTATCAAAAAATATCGCGGGATTGCGGATTATATCCGCCGGGATCTCCAAGTCCGGGTACATGGGAAATAAGACAAAAAAATTCGCAGATTCGTAAGGCGCTATGTTTAAATCATACAATAAACCTATAGACACTCTCCCCTCTGAATCCTGCACCGTTTGCGAATCAGGGAGAGCGCCTTCTTTAATAAAATCAATCACATCGCTGCCTGAAATAGAAAGCGCTGCCGCCTTTTCGGGTTTTGTCAGCGAAACCGCTCTGCGCTGCTTATTAATATAAATTTCTGCGGCATTATCCGTTATAGAGCATTCAGCGAATTTTATAGGGCTAAAACCGCCGTATTGCCACAGGGGGTTTATCTGGACGGGCCGTATAGCAAGCGCCAGCTTCCCGTTAAAGACATTTTTGCCCAAATTTTTAAACCTGTAGCGCAGTAGCCCGTATGATTGGCCAGGCTCACCAAGCGCAATCGCCGATATATCAATAGACCAGTCGCCATGCTCCCAGCTTACGCTCGGCAGGGGCATAAAATCCTTAAGCAAAGACTGCGAAACCTTACAATCCTGGGCAGTATAAAGTTTTTTTCCGTCCAATACAAACGGCATTACCGAAAAACCGCCCTTATACGGTTCGAATGATCCTGTCTCGCTTAAGAGGCCTTCTTCATCGTCGCCGATTACGCCTACAATTGTCCAGAACTCCTGTAAGCGCCTTAACCACATCGGATAGTAACCTATTGGCGAATCCTTTGCCAAAACCTGATACCCCTTGATGGGGGTTACCTGCTCCTCGGCGCTCTTTAGCTCAATCTCTGAAAGTGCAAAACCCTTACCCGATGAATCCCTTGTGCAATTTATCCTGACCTCGCGCGCATCAGCCGCCTTAAAATAGGCCTGGTCCTCTCCTCCATTACCATTCTCCGTCTTAAAAACCTCTCTCCATGTCTCTTTGTCGCTAGAAACCTCTACGGAATACGCCCTTGCATAATCCTCTCCCCAATAAAGAATAATACCTCCCAGGGCTAACACCTTGCCAATATCAATACTAACCTGCGATTTATCCGTTTTCCCGCTATGCCATGAGCTGGCCTTATCTCCATCCATAATAAGCGCGGGAATAAAACCATCCTTAGAATCGCTTGCTGTAATTATAGGCGTATCGCTCTCGTTTTGAAAATTTACCTCCCATACGGAAAAACCCCAGCCTGTCCCGCGCTGGAGGCAGTTTAGCCTGAACTTTATGGCTTCGACGGGCTTAAAGTAAATTATATCGGTATTTCCGTCGCCGTCTTTTACCTCATAGACAGTCTTCCAGTTTCCGCCGGTATCGCATACCTGCGCATTATATTTCTCGCCAAAGGCGGTTTCCCATCTTAACGTCACCCCGCATATCTTTTGAGGATTTCCAAAATCCACCTGCCACCATTGATTGTCCGAAAAATCGCTGCTCCACCTGGTCTTCATATTACCATCTATCGCATATTCGGGCTTGTAATCGCCTTCTCCTGAAGATGACTTGGCAACCCACCCGCCTTCGGTTGAGTAAGAGGGCTTTGCAAAAATTATCAGAATTAAAAAGATAAAAATATATTTTATCCGCATCTATGCCGCCTTGGATTTTTGTTGGACTGGGCTTATAGGAGCTGTAATGATTATGGTTATTACGCTTACAATCATACATACAAAAACAAATAAATCACCGTATCTCGTATAAAATGTTTTTGAATTTAAAAGCCCTGTCTCCTTTATGCTAAAACCGGTTACGTCTATATTTTTTCCGGCATCATCTCTTACCCTGCCATAAACCCTTCCGTTTTCATCTATAAAACAGGAAAGCCCCGTATTTGCGCACCTCACAACAAAAACCCTGTTTTCTATGGCGCGAAACACCGATGCCTGCGCGTGCTGGAAGGGGGCGGATGAGTTTTTAAACCAGGCATCGTTTGTAATATTTACCATAAGGTTTGCGCCGGTCTTTACAAAATTCCTCACAATATCGGAAAAGGTATCCTCAAAGCATATAAGGGTGCCTATACGGGCACTATCAATATTTAAAAGCACATATTTCCTTCCGCTTTTAAAATCTCCCACATAAACAAAATTTCTTATAAAACCGAGCCATTTCTCAAACGGCACAAATTCTCCGAATGGAACGAGGTGTAATTTGTTATGTCTTTCAAAATGTTCAGCGTTATCTTTAATAAGTATTGCGCTATTAAACGGCTTTCCGCCATTTTCAAAATCATATCCGATGCTCCCTACAATAAGAGGTATCTTTATATCTTTTACCAAGTTGGTTATCCTCTCAAAAATATCTGTTTCTAATTCAAAGTATCCGGGAGCAGACGTCTCCGGCCAGATTATAAGGTCCGGTTTTTCCCAGGATGCCTCTCTTGTCAAATCCTCGTATCTCTTAAGAATAAACTCTTTTCTCGTCTCATCCCACTTCATATCCTGCGGGATATTTCCCTGAATAACCGCTATCTTAACCCCGCCCTCCGTAAAACCCCGTTCTTTAGAGCGGGGATGGAGGGTTATATTGGGATATTTTTCCAAAAAGCCCTGCGTTTTAGCGCGGGGAGCGGGGTTAATCTTAGGATAATCTTTATTCTCATTTAACCTATAAATGCCGTATGAAAACGAAATTGCCAGAATAAAAAATACAACCACCACCTCCAGCATCCTCTTTGGCAAACCCTCGTCTATTATAAGATAAGCTAATACATTTACAAGTAGAACGAGATAAGATACCCCATATGCGCCTGTTATATCCGCTATTTGTATCAGGGGCAGATTTAAGGTTTGGGAATACCCTAATAGAGCCCAGCCAAAACCGCTCAAGAAATAAGATCTTATGTATTCCAACATAACCCATATTGCCGGCGCTACAAGTAAAAAGGAAACCTTTGGAAGATTCTCTATCTTTTTTAATAAAATTCCGAATGCCCCAAAATATAGCGCCAGATACAGAACTAATAATACCAGCCCAATTAACGTTACGTGTATAATCCAGTATATCGTTATAAGATAAAATACAACCCCTCCCAAATACCACAAAGTAAATGTCTTTTTTAGCGAACAACCCTTTGTCGCCAAAAAAAGCGGCACCAGCCCAAACCATGCAAGAAACGTCAGATTAAAATTCGGGAAGGAAAGCGAAAGCAGGATACCCGAAAGGACAGATAAAAAAATTGGCTTATATTTTAACATTAAAAATTACAACTTATTGGCTGCAAAAACAAATTGCCCCATCTACGAGGTGAGATAAATATAATTACAAATCTTTTTTTGGTCTCTCTGCCGATTTATTTACATATAAAGAACTATATTCATAGCGGCTCTTGCAGCTGTTTATGATATTCCTGAAGGGATATCGGTTTATGACGGTATTTCTTAAACGACTCTATACCCTCAACGCTTGCCCTTGCCGCTGCCATGGTAGTGATATAGGGAATTTTATACTGGATGGCCATCATACGGATATAGCTGTCGTCATGTTTTCCTTCCCTTCCTATGGGCGTATTGATTATCAAATTAATCTGCCTGTTTTTAATGGCGTCCGCGATATTAGGCCTTCCTTCGTGGAGCTTATTAATAGGCATTGATTCTATCCCATTTTCTTTAAGGAAAATATGGGTATTTTTCGTAGCAAATATTTTAAAACCTTCTATGCGGATAAGTTTTTCGGCTATAGGCAAAAGCTCCGCCTTGTTTTTATCCGCAACTGTAAGCAGCACGTTGCCTTTTTCGGGAAGGCGCGTTCCCACCGCCTCCTGCGCCTTAAAAAAAGCGAGCCCGAATGATTCCGCGATACCCATTACCTCGCCGGTCGCTTTCATCTCCGGGCCGAGTACAGGGTCAACCTCGGGGAACATATTAAAGGGAAATACCGCCTCTTTTACGCCAATATAACTCCGCGGTTTATTTCTTAATTCCGGGAGGTCTTTTATTTTTTTACCAAGCATAAGTTGGGTTGCGATGCGCGCTAAAGGAATCCCTATAACCTTTGCAACAAACGGAACGGTTCTCGAGGCACGAGGGTTCGCTTCAAGGATATAAACCTCATCGTCGCTTATGGCAAACTGAATATTGATCAGTCCTACGACCTTAAGCTCACGCGCAATTTTTACGGTGTATTCTTCTATTGTCTTGAGATGTTCTTTCTTTATGGTGCGTGGCGGGATACTGCAGGCAGAATCGCCGGAGTGTATGCCAGCCTGCTCAATATGTTCCATCACCGCGGCAACAAAGGTATCGCTTCCGTCAGAGAGCGCGTCTACCTCGCATTCAACCGCGTTATCAAGAAATTTATCTACGAGCATAGGATATTCGGGGCTCACCTGAATTGCTTCTTTGGCGTATTTATGGAGCATTTTTTCGTCGTATATTACCTCCATCCCCCTGCCGCCGAGAACAAATGACGGCCTCACCATAAGGGGATAACCGATCTTTTTTGCTATTTCCAGAGCCTCTTCCAATGAAAATACCGTTTTACCCTCTGTCTGGCGAATATTGAGCTCTATCATCTTTCTGCGGAAAAGCTCACGGTCCTCGGCAAATGCGATGCTCTGAGGGCTGGTTCCTAAAATTTTAACGCCGTTATCCTGCAGCTCCTGGGCGATATTAAGCGGGGTCTGGCCTCCGAACTGCACGATTACCCCCTCGGGTTTTTCCTTCTCATAAATTGTAAGCACATCCTCAATGGTCAGGGGTTCAAAGTAAAGTTTATTTGAGGTATCGTAATCCGTGGATACGGTCTCGGGGTTACAGTTTATCATAATAGATTCGTATCCCTCATCGCGCAGCGCAAAGGCGGCATGCACGCACGTGTAATCAAATTCAATCCCCTGGCCAATTCGGTTTGGCCCGCCGCCAAGAATCAGGATTTTTCTGTTCTTTGAAATATCAACCTTATCCTCGCCCGGGCTATAAGTAGAATAATAATACGCGGCATTCTCTACCCCGCTTACCGGCACCGGCTCAAAACGCGCGTTGCCAATTAAGCTGTGGCGCCTTTTTCGCACCTGCAATTCTTTCACCTTGAATAATTTCGCTAAATACCTGTCTGAAAAACCCCATTCTTTTGCCTTTCGCAATTTTGCGTCTGTAAGCGATTTCCAGGAATGCGCAAGCAGTTCCTCTTCAAAGTCAACCAGTTCTTTCATCTGGCCGATAAACCACATTCCGATGTGAGTTATTTTATTAAGCTCCTCAATACTCATCCCCTTTCTAAGCGCCTCATACATCAAAAAGATGCGCTCGCTTGAGGGAAACACAAGTTTCTCTTTTAATGCATCAAGCGAAAGTTCGCTAAAATTTTTGGCAAACCCTAGGCCATATCTTCCTATTTCAAGAGAGCGGATTGATTTCTGGAACGCCTCCTTAAAATCCCTGCCTATGCTCATAACCTCTCCTACGGCCTTCATCTGCGTGCCTAAAATATCCTTCGCCTGAGGAAACTTTTCAAACGCCCAGCGGGCAAATTTTATTACCACATAATCGCCGTACGGCTCGTATTTTTCAAGCGTGCCCTTTCTCCAGTATGGAATCTCATCAAGCGTAATCCCGACGGCAAGTTTTGTTGAAACGCGCGCAATAGGAAAACCGGTTGCCTTGGAAGCAAGGGCGGATGAGCGAGACGTGCGGGGGTTTATCTCGATTGCTACAAGCTGTCCGTCTTTTGGGTTATGCGCAAATTGTATGTTTGTTCCTCCTACCACTCCTATTGCCTCAACAATTCTATAAGACAGATCCTGCATAATCTTCTGTAGTTTCTCGCTGACTGTAAGCATAGGGGCAACGCAGAAACTGTCCCCGGTATGAACGCCCATCGCGTCAATGTTCTCAATAAAACAGACGGTTATCTTCTGGTTCTTCTCATCGCGGACCACCTCAAGCTCAAGTTCTTCCCACCCGATAACTGCCTCCTCTACAAGAATCTGGTGAATAAGGCTTGCGGATAGTCCCCTGTTGGCGTAAAAGCGAAGTTCTTCCGAATTATACGCTATGCCGCCTCCTGTTCCTCCCAGCGTATACGCAGGGCGCACAACTACAGGGTAATTCAATTCTTCTGCAACACGCTCTGCCTCCTCAACCGAATGGCAGATTTCTGAGCGGGGTATTGGGATATTAAGTTTACGCATTGTCTCTTTGAATGCCTCGCGGTCTTCTCCGCGCTCGATGGCGTCGGCTTTAACGCCTATAATCTGTACGCCGTATTTTTTCAGAATTCCTGCTTTATGCAGGCTTGATGCGAGATTTAATCCTGTCTGCCCGCCTAAATTCGGTAATAGCGCGTCAGGACGCTCCTTATCAATAATTTTTTCTACGCTATCAACAGTAAGGGGTTCGATATATGTAGAATCCGCCATTTGCGGATCGGTCATTATAGTGGCGGGGTTGGAATTTACGAGAACTATTTCATAGCCTTCCTCGCGCAGCGCCTTGCATGCCTGCGTACCCGAATAATCAAATTCGCAGGCCTGGCCGATAATAATCGGGCCTGAGCCGATGATTAAAACCTTCTTGATGTCTTTACGCCGTGGCATACTTCCTCCTATTATTAATGTTTGCGGGGTATGATGTTTTACGAATTGTATCAAAGGAATGGATTTATTTCAAGATAGTTTTTGCTTAAAAAATAAGCAGTATACTTATTGAAAAATAATAGGCAAGGGGGAGGAGTTATGAGTTATAAGTTATGAGTGATGGGTTAAATGCGGTAGATTTATTTCTGTCGTTAATTATCCAGCTTACTTTTTATGCTCTCTGCCAAATTTAGCAAGAATTGTTTATCAAAAAAGTCTTGCCTTATCGCTTCTTTTAAAAGTTCTAATAGACCCTTTTTGCCAATCATAGGTGCAAATTGACCATATTTTTCTTTTCCATGTATTTTAATCCAATAAGGAAACCAAAATTCATTTTTATCAGAAGAGGGAGAAATTTCCCAGTCTATCTGAGCAATTGTAGGCATAAATTCAGCTTGACCTATTTCATTACTATAACAAATAATCGGAGATTCAAGTTTTGCAACTTTTTTAACTTTAAAATTCCCCCAATATTTTGCTTTCTTTTTCTGGCCTTCCTTTATCATTTTTTATTCCTCTATTTTGAACTCATAACTTATCCCGAAGGAAGCCACTTTCTTTAGAATAACTTCGGGATCCCGATGAGCTGCTTCGTAGAAATACATCATTCGGGATAACTCGTAACTCATAACTTTCTTTATTTCCCGCAGCACTTCTTGTATTTTTTGCCGCTTCCGCAATGGCAGGGGTCATTTCTTCCGACCTTTTGATGGTCTCTCTGGTAGGTTGTAAGCTTTGGAGTTTGGGGCTGGTTAGGTATAACATCTTCACCATATGAATCCTGGTAGGCCGGCTGATGCAGAGTAGGCCTGCTAAATTCGGGGTGCACGAACTCCTGCGGCAACTCCTCAAATACGCCCATAACCTTTTCATCAAGATAGGGCCTTACCTTAAGTATAAGCTCAAGCGCTTCCTCTTTTATCCTGTAGGTCATATCTTCAAACATATCAAAACCTTCATGCTGATATTCCACTAATGGATCCTTTTGACCATAGGCCCGCAGGCCTATACCTTCTCTGAGGATATCCATGGAATACAGGTGGTCTTTCCATTTCAAATCTATGGTCTGAAGGAGAATTATTCTTTCTAAACCCCTCATAATCTCAAAGCCTACAGATTCTTCTTTCCTGTTATAGGCGTCTTTCAGCGAACTCAATAAATCTTCTCTCAATCTATCCCTTTCAATGTTTATATCATCCTGCTTTATAACCTCCCTGCTAATAAGAAACTTTGAGCTCAAGAAATTAGACAACCCCTCCGTGTCCCATTCGGTCTGCCTAGATTCTTCATTTGCATATATATTCAGCGCCTCGCTAACAACGTCCTCCATCATCTCGAAGATATGCTCTTTTAGGCTATCTGCCTCAAGGACAAAAAGCCTCTCCTTATATAATATTTCCCTCTGCTTATTCATAACGTTATCATATTCCAACAGATGCTTCCTTATCCCAAAGTTGTGCTCTTCAACTCGCTTTTGCGCCGTCTCGATAGCCCTTGTAACCAATGGGTGCTGGATCTCCTGGCCCTCTTCCAAACCGAGCTTATCCATTATTACCTTTATCCTTTCAGAGCCGAATATCCGAAGCAAATCGTCTTCAAGGGAAAGATAAAACCTGTTTGAGCCTGGGTCACCCTGCCTGCCCGAGCGGCCGCGCAGCTGGTTATCAATCCTTCGCGCCTCATGGCGCTCCGTTCCTAAAATATGGAGCCCGCCGAGTGAAACCACCATGTTATGTTCTTCGTCAATCTTGGGCTTTATAAGATTTAGCGTTTCCTGTTTCTGCTGCGGCGTTGCTGCCTTTGGGTCTATTTCTTTCTGTTTTAGATAATCATTTGCCAGGTACTCCGGATTTCCGCCCAGTAAAATATCTGTTCCGCGGCCCGCCATATTCGTCGCTATTGTAACACCCTTAAAGCGGCCCGCCTGGGAGATAATATGCGCCTCCATCTCGTGGTATTTCGCATTTAAAACCTGATGTGAGATGCCCTTCCTTTTTAAAAGCAGGCTTAATCTCTCGGACTTATCTATAGATATTGTGCCCACCAGAACTGGCCTTCCTTTTTCGTACAACTCTGTAATTTCCTTAACAACCGAGTCAAACTTTTCCTTCTCTGTCTTATAGATGCAGTCAGGGTAATTTGTCCTTATAAGCGGCTTATTTGTTGGGATGACCACGACATCAAGCTTATATATATGGATAAACTCTCCCGCCTCGGTAAGCGCTGTCCCTGTCATACCCGCGAGTTTCTCATACATCCTGAAATAATTCTGGAATGTGATAGTTGCAAGCGTCTGGTTCTCACGCTCTATCCTCACGCCCTCCTTAGCTTCTATCGCCTGGTGGAGCCCGTCTGACCACCTGCGGCCCGGCATAAGACGTCCAGTAAATTCATCGACAATCATGACGCCGCCATCTTTTATGACATAATCCACATCCCTTTTAAATAATTCGTGAGCCCTGAGTGCCTGGTTTATATGATGTTTATAATCCATATACTTTATATCGTGGAGATTATCAATCCCTAAGAGGTCTGCCGCCTTCACCTCGCCATCTTCCGTTAAGTACGCGGTATGCGCCTTTTCATCCACTATAAAATCGCCCGTCTCTATCTTTTTATCTTCGTCCCTTTTTCCGCGGGTCAAGCGCGGCACCAGCTTATCTATCTTATAATATTTGTCCGTTGACTCCTCTGCGGGGCCGGATATTATAAGGGGGGTCCTTGCCTCGTCTATAAGTATGCTGTCCACCTCGTCCACTATCGCGTAGTGCAGGTTTCTTTGGACTCTGTCTTCTTTCCGGACAACCATATTGTCCCTTAGATAGTCAAATCCATATTCATTATTCGTGCCGTATGTTATGTCTGAATTGTATGCCGCCTGTCTCTGATAAGGAGACATGTCATGCTGTATCACTCCGATTGTTAAACCTAAGGATTCATATATAGGCCCCATCCATTCCATATCTCTTCGCGCCAAATAATCATTAACAGTGATAACATGGACACCCTTTCCTGTAAGGGCATTTAGATAAACCGCCAGCGTCGCAACAAGGGTCTTACCCTCGCCCGTTGTCATCTCGGCTATTTTACCCTGATGAAGAACAATACCACCCATTAACTGCACATCAAAGTGGCGCATATTTACTGTCCTTCTGGCAGACTCTCTTACAACGGCAAACGCCTCAGGCAGAATCTCATCAAGCGTCTCACCTTTTTTAATACGCTCTTTAAATATATCTGTCTTGGCGCGCAGTTCGCTATCGGTAAGTTTTTGTATTTCAGGCTCAAGGCTATTAATCCTATCAACTATAGGATATACCTTTTTTAGTTCCCTCTCGCTTTGCGTGCCGAAGATCTTGGCTAAAATAAAAGAAAACATAGTTATCTTTGTGCTTTCTTCTTCAGGTATGCTTCTATGAATCCGTCCAACTCCCCATCCATCACATTAAGTGCCTTGGCTGTCTCATAATCCGTCCTGTGGTCTTTCACCATGGTATATGGCTGAAATACGTAGGAGCGTATCTGGCTTCCCCATGCGATATCCTGTTTCTGGCCGTATCGCTCTTCCTGTTTCTTCTTCTCCTCTTCCATCTTAATTTCGTATAACCTCGCCCTCAATATCTTCATCGCCGTCTGCTTATTCTGGAGCTGCGAGCGCTCGTTCTGGCACTGCGCGATTATCCCCGTGGGTATGTGCGTTATGCGCACGGCGGAGTCGGTTGTATTTACACTCTGGCCGCCGGGCCCGCTTGAGCGGTAAACATCAACCTTCAAATCCGAGGGTTTTATCTCTATTTCTATATTGTCCTCTATTTCAGGTATAATATCAACGGATGCAAATGAGGTATGCCTTCTTTTATTAGAATCAAAAGGAGAAATCCTCACCAAGCGATGAACCCCTGTCTCTGATTTCAGGTATCCGAACGCAAAAGATCCCTTTATCATCATAGTAGCATTCTTTATCCCTGCCTCTTCGCCGGGCAGCATATCCACAACCTCGGTCTTAAAACCCTTACTTTCAGCCCACCTTGAATACATCCTTAGCAGCATCTTCGCCCAGTCGCAGGATTCCGTCCCGCCCGCGCCTGAATTTATGCTAAGTATTGCGTTATTCCTGTCGTGCTCCCCGCCCAACAACCTCTTAAATTCAAGCTCGCCTATCTTGGTTTGAATATGGCCTAATTCCGCCTGAAACTCTTTTATTGTGCGCTCATCGTTTTCTTCTATAATATCGATAAGCTCGAACATATCCTTGAATTTGTGAAGGACCTCATTGAATGGCTCAACGCTGGACTTTAACTGCTTAAACTCCTCTATGGTTTTGTTTGCCTTTTCTTGATTGTTCCAGAAATCTTTAGCCGCCATAGAGACTTCTATCTCTGATATCCTGGCGTTTATCTTAGCCGGGTCAAAGATACCCCCTGAGTTCGTCGATTTTCAGGGAAACTTCTTTTAATCTGTCTTTTAATTCTGAGAGCATAACTACCTCCGTTAATTATAAATTATGAATTACTAATTACGAATTGCAGCCAAAAAAACATCTATAATTTATAATGAATAATTCATAATTGTTTTTTAAATTACCACATTTCAAGCGGGATTACAACAGAAAAGGAGATTTGAAATTTAAGGAAAAGTCAATTATAGGGCTCTAGTTACAACTTCAATAAGTTCATCTAAGGGCGGTGGAGAATTATTCGTAATGGTAATAACAAGCTGATTATAGGCTTGTTTATCTTCCCCTATGCCTTTAATGGGTTTAATTTCTGCATTTACTTTGTCTCCATATTGAACAATAACTTTTTTAATTTTTCTATTTTCCATATTGGCTTCGAATAATGACAATATCTTTGATATATCCGAAAGTATTATTCTATCTCCTTGCTTCTTGGTTTCAAAACCTTTTACGCTGATAGAGTTTTTGGCAATATCAATCATAAATAACTGGACCTCAAAACCTGTAGCCTCAATAGATAGTTTTCCTATTCCTAAACTCTCCAATGCCGTCTTTATTTCTTCTATTCTTTCAGGAGCATATGCATATGCTCCACCTACTATATAAATTTGCATCTGAGAAATCTCATCAACAGTCAAATTATATTTATCCATCAATAATCCTTTTATCTCAGCCAGGGAAGCAGGTATATCGCACATAACACTAAAATGGTCCACAAATCCTACATTCTTACCTCCTCTGGTTTTAACAATCCCTGCCATTCCAACACATATTGTTAATCCGTATGTGCCTATTGCCTCTTTATCGCCTACAATATAGAAACTCTCTGCCACAAGTAAGCCATCTAAATCCTCTTTGGGAAATTCTTTTTGTATCTTAAAAATACTATAACGCTCTTCAATAATCACTCTGTGTTTAACTTGAGACAGACCATTATGGTTTTGTCCGCACCAAAATCCCCCGATGTTCCTTGGGCTATTTTCAACGGGTGATGATTTTTCAGTTTTTCCCCATATTTTTAGCGGCGGGCTTAAACAATCAGGAGCCTCGTGTCTTAAAGTAAACTTCAGCTGGCGAGAGTCTGCTTTAGCTTTAAGGGGGATTGGCTTGCCCCGTAACACAAACTCATCTGCCTGCCCTTGCCTATGCTGTAGGCTTGTATATTCTATTAGATGATTACCATCTAACGAGGAAGTAGCCTTTGTGGTATGGGGCTGGCGAGTAGCTATTATTTTATTAGTTTTAAATTGTGAGGTTAAAGAAAAATCGGGAGCCTTAGGGATAGAAGCGGCTATCAGCTGGCGAGTAGCCACCTCATCTTTCCCAATAAGGCTCCTGATAGAGTAATCTGGAGCAATGGAAGAGAGAATAAAACACTCTAAGACTGATATGGCTATCAGCTTAATAAATAGCCTTATGCGATAGGAATTATTATTTACCATATATCACCAATGTATAAATAAACTACAACTTTGTCGGCTCTTCGCCCCTTAAAAACATAAACTCATCCTTAATTGTTTGCAAATTATCTGTTAACCTTTTTATCCCATCCATTCCGATATTCTCTTTGACCGGTTTGCCTTTTATGCTGTTGGCAAAAAGCACAATGCGGTATAATATCTGTGCGGTAAAGAAAGTGGGTAAAGCATCTATCTCTTCTTGAGTAAACAATGGTTGAGTAGTTTCTTGGTAACCTTCTAAAAACGTTGCCAAAACCTCTTGTAGCTTACCAATATGATAACTTTCTCCTCGACGTCCTGTCTGAACCAAAGTTGCAAATAAATCTTCGAACCTATAACCTATACGCGCATTATCCCAGTCAAAGATTGCTATGATTTCCTCGCCGGTTTCATTAAATATAATATTCCCAAAATTTAAATCGCTGGGAATAAGTTGCATATATGAAGAAAGTAATTTAAACCGTTCAGGCGTCCAGTATGAATTAACCTCGGAGAGTGCAGTATCTATTATGGACATCTCCTCTCTGGTAAGGCGGCTCTCCAGCTCTGCGTGTAATACAGCGCCTGATGTAACAACGGTCTTGATAGCACGCTCTAAGGAATAATGTTCGGGATGGCGTTTATATGTACTACTATAAGTGCATGCTAATTTATGAATCTTACCTAACATACGGCCGACGGCTTTTAAGGTGGCAGGAGAGACGTCCTTTCTTGAAATCTCTCTGCCTTCCACCCAGGGCTCAACTGAATAAAACCTTTCTTCTCCTGTATCTTCTGAACTAAACGCAGTGAAGAAATCATCCGCAATCTTACCCTCGCTTCCCTGTTTGCGAATAAGGGGTATCGGTATTCCATTCTCTTTAAGATATCTGACATAATCCATTATAAACCGCGCATCCTCTGTGCTTTCGACTTTTAAGCGTTTTATTGCAAATTTTCCTTTGGGCGTCTCGATAACCGGGAAAGGTTCGCTTTCAATACCGGCTCCGCCATGGACCAATTGAACGTTTAAAATCTCCCCTAACCCAAACTCATTAACCATATGCTGGAGAAATCGGGACGGTTTTATTTTCACCACTCTTGATGCGGCTAAATCTGAAGGCGCTATTTTGTCCTGAGTAAAAAAGTGATTATATAAATCTGTTAAAATTCTAATAATTTGATTTATTTCCTGCTCACTTAGACCATAATCTTGTTTTAAATCATCCCGTTTTTCTTCAATAAATCCGGTTACTACCGCCAAATCCTTACTTGCTCCTCTTATAATATTTTTTGCTCCCTCAGTTAAAAAAAGTTTCTCTTCCCTTCTCTGAAATAAAACTTTATAAAAAAGGTCATTTACTCCGTCGGATTCGCTATAATGACGGTTTTCTTCTATGACGGTTATCCTGTGAGCTAAGGTTTGTTCAGGATGACGCAGAGTACCATTTGGGCGCCTTGTCTCGTCAGGCTCAAAGAACCTATTCGCAGAAAGCGGCCTTGTTTTGTCATATCCGCTGTCTTCTATTGACCATCCTAATTTACTCTTATATATCTGCTCAGGATTAAATATTACGGATAGCATATCAGCATCATGTAAAATTCTAGCTTCAACGTATTTAAGATGTTCTTCTCGCGGCCC
Source organism: Candidatus Omnitrophota bacterium (assembly GCA_020052955.1). Lineage (GTDB taxonomy): Bacteria > Omnitrophota > Gorgyraeia > VGKN01 > VGKN01 > JAGVOB01. The sequence continues at coordinate 15,823 of JAGVOB010000087.1, forward strand.
TTTGCCTTTTGTCTTTTTATGTCCTTTTGCTATTTGGCCTACTTTTTGAATGGATAACTCATTATACTTACCTTCTCTTCTTAAAATCGCCTCAATCCATATCGCTGAGTTTTCTTCATGGTTATTACGGCTAATAATACAGCTTAAATCATGCGCTAAAGCAGCAATAATTAAATCTGCAAGATTAATATCCCCCAATGAAATCTCGGGGTCATTTTCGATAATTTCCAAATATCGTTTTATGACATCTAAGCTGTGCGGTAAGGCATGCGCCGGCACCCTGTCTGCATAAAAGCGTTTAAACAACTCCAAGGGAACCTAGCGATAAATTACTTTGATAGAATCCCATACTAAATTTTGAAATTCTTCTTTGGTGAGTGGCTTTTTGTCTAATCTATCGTATGCTTCAACTGCTTGTCCAATTAACTCCTCTATTAAAGGAGTTGACTCTCCTAAAGAAGCAATGAATTCTTCAAAAGAAAGAGGTTGCGGAGATTGATTTAAGAGCAGTTCGGAGAAAAGCTGGTCTTCGGTTACTCCGTCCTTGCCAATAATTCTTGTATAAATTGCCTGCATTTCTTTATCGCTAAGCTCTTCTGTGCATAAACGCCTGATATCCCCTAAAACAGACAGCCAAGTAATAACCGTTTCCGAATCAGTTATTTCCATTGATTTATTTTTAGATAATTGCCTTAGAGTTTCGGTCTTACTTCTTATACCGGAAGCCGTGGTTGTACAATCACCGGGAATAAATACATTAAAATCTCCAGCGGCATCTTCAGCGCTAAGTCCGATACAGTAGTCTGTTTCTACGCCGACCATAATCAAATTTACTATACCTCTTTCTTTCAGATAGTCTCCAAGCGCGGGATTTCTTAATGCGCTATATTGTCGTTTACTAAATAAAGATAAATGCCTGTTTTGCTGTAATTCTTTAAGTGGGGCTATTAATTCCTGGCCCCATGAACCATGTCTGCAGGGAAAATAGTCAGGATGGTCTCTAAATAATTCACAGTCTGTTGCACCATCGGAAGGGCCATAATCGGCCTGAATAAAAATTACTTCTATACCATTTTCTATGGCCGTATTAATTACTTCCATTACATGAGGCAGGGTATTTTTTACGTGCCTGCGAGGTTTAAAATTTTGCACAGAAGAAGGGACTCTCAAACTATCCCGCTGGTGATTTTTTAACTTACTATGCCTATCATAATAGCCCCCATAGAACAAAAATCATTTTGCATATCAATTACTATGACGACACTTTTGCCGGTATAAATATTTAGACTTCTATTTTTTGAATTAGGGGTATTCCCTGTGCGACCTTCAGCAACACGTTTCTTAGACCCTGAGGAGGATGGTAAAACTTCCCCAATCACATCTTCAGCTTTATCTTTACCGAACTCGCTTGTAGCAAGCGGCGGTGCTAAACAATCAGGAGCCTCATGGCTTAAAGCAGACTTCAGCTGGCGAGAGTCTGCTTTTAGTGGGTGCGATGACCCGGCGAGGCTCCTAATTTGGTAGTCTGGCGCAATATTTGAGACAATAAAACACTCTACGGCTAACAGAGATATTAGCCGGATAATGCTATTAGTGTTATGAAATTTAAGGCTTTTCATACTTTTTAATCTTTGGTTTTTAATTCATAAGTAAAAATACAAGCGTCCCCACATCATTTCACATTTCAGAGTTTGGCTTCCGATGCAACAGTTTCGACCGGGACAGGTGTGGCAGCTGGTTTATGAATTACGAAAAAGGCTGATGAAACACCGTGTAGAACGCTTGGCCTTACTCCCCAATATTGTGCCTCAACTACTTCGAAACCGACTTCATGGAAGAACCTTTTCCACTCTCCCATTGTGTAATAACGGTAGGCCATTGGCATTTCATATAAACCGCTAAAATAAATATTCCAATACCAGTCATTCCAGACTATCCATTGATATTTCTGTTCATCGGTTAAGTCGAGAAAATGCGATGTGAGTTCTTCATCCATGGTTTCAAACGGGCAGCCAAAAGTAATTCCATCATTATCCGGATAACTATCTTCATAGATAACAACTTGGCCTCCGGAAGCCATAACATCATACAGGTCGTTTAAGAATAAATGGATTTTTTCAATTGCATCTGGGTCGTGTGGACTAAAATATTCAGGATATATATGATGGATAACGCTGGCTATACGCGCAGAGGTAACAGTTCCACGGCCAATCTCATCCACCGCCAACCGATGAGTTTCTTGATGAATAAAGCGTATTCGGGAATCATCCTCATGGTAATCGGTGACATCTGTACCTACGCGCTCTATATGACGCTTGGGGTGCCTATCAGCGAGTTCTTTGAGAAATCTGTTATACCCACACCCAACATCCAAGATTTTTGGACCCAAGTAAAACTGGTCAACATATTCAGCTTCCAGCCTTGTAGCTTTTCTAAAATAGCGCTCATAATGCTCCTTTTCAGCTTGTCGAAACCGACCTTGAGGATTAGCAAAGTCAAAGACATATTCGTTCAAGTATCTTGCAGCTGAAGTTGAATCTCCCTCAAAGCGTTCTATCTCATTTAGTATGTTATCAACCAATACTTCAATATCCTTATCTTGAAAAAAGTCAGGATAACGCGAATATTGTTTAATTAATAAATCGCGTATAAATTTGCGTAATACTGGGTCGCTTAAGGCTGCTAAAGGATTTGGCGCGGTGACATCAGTTTGGCCGGTTGTTTGGATTCCTTCAACTACACGTTTGGCAGCCCTCCCCTTACTCAACTCACCTATTGCAAGTGGCGGGGCTAAAAAGATAAAACTAGGAGCCTCAGCTCTTAAAGCAGACTTCAGCTGGCGAGAGTCTGTTTTAAGTGGGCACAGTGACCCGGCGAGGCTCCTAATATGGAAGTCCGTTGTATCATCTGTGATATCACATTCGGACGACATCCGCCGAAGTTCATCAAGACTTATAGTGGACGAAGGCCGATAGCAGTCGGAAGCTAAATTTGAGACAACAAAGCACTCTATGGCTAACAGGGCTATTAGCCTTACTGCAAGTGGCTTTACGTTATAAAAGTGTTTGTTAAACAAATTATATACCCTTTCTGATTTTATCCTCTGGCAGCGGGAACTTTATAGTAATCTCAACATTTTCATCTATATTCTCTGTGGTGATTTTGCCATCTACTGCCTCAATTAAATCATGTATAAGGGGACCTTGATACCAGGGTTCATCTCTGGTCCTTTTAGGCTTAAACATCGTTTCTAAATCAACTTGCCCTTTATACGTAATTTTAAATACAGTACAGTCATCTTCTCCTTTTACCTCAACATATAAATCTTCTCCCTTGGTTTTACAGCGGAACATATTGAGCATAATATTGTCTAAGAAAAAGTCGTTTAACCAGAGTCTTGTGCCGGGCTCAACCATAAAATGAAACTTTTCATTTCCGTGCATCCGCGAGTCTTCTGCAGGATATAAAGAAATATCTAAAAGCTCCTTTTCATAAAATTTTTGGGCATATAGCAGTTTTAGGACAATCCGGCTCTTTGAGACAATTTCTTTAACTTTATCTAGATCTTCATTATCCCTATCTTCCAAAGGAACACCTTCTAGCGCTTTTTTTAGCCTTTCTTCCGCGTTTATCAATGCCTTTACCTGGTCAGAGATTGCACCAACCCAACCATCCGTTCTTTCTATCCATAAAATCGCGTTCTCATCATCTTCAAAACCTGACAGTTGATTTTCAGAGGAGGTATAGGTATGTATCATACCGTACACCTCATCAGGTAACTCCTCCCTGAAAGACCTCTCAATATAATCTTGTGTCCCTTGTGAAATCTTACCGCGACTGCACAGAAAGTACCAAGAACTACCTATCAATCCTACGTCACCTCCGAGTTTATGAATTGCATAACCGACTTGGCGTAATACCCTTTGATATTTTTCCCTTAACTGCGGCGTGATTCCCTCTTTTTCTTTTAGGACGTTTTCTTTGGAGCGAAGTAAAATCTGAGCCCTTCCTCCTGCGCCATACTCAAGCACAACGGCCTGCCTTGGTGGTAAAAATGAAAATATGATATCTTCTTTTTTCTCTACTTCTTCAAGTGCAAGCAAGGAAAGTAAGAGGCCTTCTATCTCTCCTTGTGTTGTGCCCTTCTCAAAAATAATATCACGGAATACCTGATAATCTCCTGTGCATATATTCTGGAAATAGACAGGGAGCATTTCCTCTATCTTATACCTCATTTGCTCATGGCCACGTGCCAAAAAGGACTCGTATGATATCGTTTCTCTTGTCTGTGTTATTTCAGAAATTTTAATACTATATGCATAGATTTCCTTCACAATCTTCTCCGCACGTTCCTCTGCGTCTGGAATGCCGCGCTTGGAAAATATCTCGTAAACTTGCTGCACAAGTTTTTCTGGAATCTGCAGTTTCTTCTGCGCAATGTTCTTCCAATCAAGCGGAAGTTTAATTGAAAAGTGTGCACCCTTGCCTTCATTACTTGCAGCGATTGTTCCATCAAACATCTCAAGAAGCTGTCTTGCCCAGAAAAGCCCGTAGCCGCTATGTTGAGGTTTTGTGCTGAATTTTCTCTGGAATATATTGGGCAACATCTTTCTATCTATACCGCCTGCCTCATCCCTTATTGAAATTTCTAATATATTTTCTTCTTTGTTAACCTTAAAGTAAACCTTGCCTTTAAACTCTGTTCCATATTTCAGCTGGTATTGGTCAAATGCATTATCCAGAATATATGAGACCACAAAGCTAAGACCATATGGCAATTCTAGACCTTTAAGATTATCTCTATCAAAATCGGTTTCAATACTAACTCTATCTGCATAATCAGCGAGAAATACCTCTACTGTATTACGCAAAAATTCATCAAAGGTAACAGATGTCTCTATGTTGCCAACGGCAGACGACAACCGTAAAAGTCTTAACATATAATTTGCTGCAACCCCCATTGTTAGGGAAAGACTGTCTAACTGCTTGATGAAGGGCTCATATTTTCTTTTCTCTGATAGACTGAGGGATTCTATTTCTTCTCGTATCTGTGGGATCAGATAGCTTGCAACGTAGAAGATACGTCCTTTATAATTGTGAGTGCGCGCATTAAAAGGAAGGTTCCTGTCAACATTTCCAAAATTAAAGAATGCACTCATCCTTGAAAGATGTTCTTCTATTTTCTTTACTTTCTCTTTGTCCTTCAGTTGCGGAGAGAATTCTGTCAACGAACCTTTTAACTGCCTGAGACCTATCATAAGTCTTGCTTCAAAATCATTGACTCCACCGTTTAAGAAACTGATATCGGCGGGCTTTGACATCTCTTTCTTGGGAAGGGCATCAACGATAACCTGGCTAATTTGATAAGGGCTTTGGAGTCTTGCATAGATCATATTAAGCAGGGTTATGGGAAAATTCTCATCGGCATTTTTTTCAATATAATCAATTCCGTATTTTGTCTTAAATTCAGGGTCAATATCCTTTGCAGATTTGTTAAAGACAGGTATCTGGTCTTTGGAGATAATGCTTCCGGAGATAAAGAAGAAGAACCCCTTAAAGTTGAGCGTCTCTTTTTCATAACCAGAATCTGGATGTAGCCTTAACATATTCAGGAGATCTCCGCCATCAGAACGCCTTATTCCTGTCTGTTCTGTTCCAAATTCATAATCGGCAAGTATTATTATTTTTTCATCGGGAACGCCTTTGGCTCGTAATTCCTTTACCAGCGCTACCACATCTTCAACTGTTCCTAATTTGTGGGTGTTTTCAAAAAATCCCTTCACTATCGCGCCAAAGGCATTTCTTATGAACGGCTTATCATCCGCAATGATTATATGGCAATCCTTAAAGTGTTCTATTACGCCTGGCGAGACTTTGATATCCTCTGGTTTTATCTTAACTGCCTCAAGCGGTAATTCTTCCTCTAAAATTCTCGTATCTATAACCTCCTGAGCTTTTATCTCTTCGCCTCTTGCAAAGGCTAAAATCCGACCTTTTATAATCTCAAACGCTCCTGCATCATGTTTTAATTGAACAGAAATCTGGCCCTCTAAATACATATCCCACAGGTCAGGATAAAGTCTGAGTTGTTTTATAATCGGTGTATCATCAGCAGAATATATGACAACCTTTCCCTTAAAATTATATTTCCTGAATGCCTGTTTACAAAGCTGCACTCCATTCACGGCATCCTGATCTGGCCTTTCAGGGTCAGAAGTAAAGGTATATAAATCTAGAGGGTCAAGTCTAAAGTCAAGTACTAAAAAGTTAATAGCTGGATTTTCAGCCAACATCTTAATACCCTCATCCATGTTATTTGCGGTTTCTATTGACGAGATTTCGGGAGAGGCTAACATTTTTGTCGTTGCCTCAAGCATATTACGATCATCATCCACAACAAGGACTTTCACCTCAACCATTTCCTTATCTTTGGCAGGTTTTAAAATCTCTTCAAGTTTTGGTTCTATTTCTGCCCAGTCATCCCTTGAAGGCCTGTATCGGCGCTCGGGGAAGCCTGTTTTAAGAAGCTCCAATACCTCATCGGCATGTGTTTTTGCAGCTTGGGTAAGTTGGTATGTTGCCCCTTTAGTTTTTGCTCGGCCATCTCTGTGTACCAAACCTCTTACTATAAGAGCTCCTAGGTCTGTTTCAATGGTGCTTGGGGCACGTTCTTCTCCTAGATTTTCTATTATTTGCTCTATAGTAAGCGGCTCCGTAGCTTGTGCGAGAACTTTAAATACTGCATACGGCGAAGCGGCTGGTGGTGTGATTTTACTCTCAGGGGTTTCAGGGGAAGGTCGCTTAAACCCTATATCGGTCAAGAGATTCTGCACCGCCTCCGGCCAGGATGTACCGCTTTTGCGGTAACTAGCAACTAATCCCCGCAATGTCATATTGTTTAATTCCGGAACTCTTTCATAAAAGTCCGTGAAGGTAAGGTATAAGGGATGCTTGCCTCTAACAGCGGCTAACATCTCTACCATTTTTCTCTTAGCCCCCGTAGAGACATCCTGCCAGCGATTAACCCTGTGGGTTCTATAGTACTCCGTCTCTTCTTCAACCGAAATCTCTTTAAAGCCGAGTTTTTCCTTTATTTTAGCGGCTATATTTTCTGCTTCCTCCTCTGCCCCTCCTTCACGGATATAAGTTTGAACCAATGCAGATAACGACTGCCCGCCAAATACATCATATTTATGGCGCGTTAAATCTTGATAGGTAAGTTTTATAGGTGGTTTGCCTAATTCTTCCGCTGCCAATTCCAAGAACCGCGCCCTGACTGCATCTGGTACTTTCTCCCAGCGTATATTAGTCGTCTTAAAAAGCTTAAGCCATTCTTCAAAAGGGACAGACTTTCTTTCCTGGGCAAGGTTTTTAACCTTATCTGCAGTTTTTTCTAATCCCTGGGCGATAATTATTATCATTACCTCATCAGGAAAAACCCACCTTCCATAACTGTCGAGTAATTCTTTTTGAAGCGTTAATGCCTTTTCAAGCCAATGTTCGGCGTTTTCCAACCCCTGTCGGATAATCACATCTATAATATCGTCTTTGGTGAGGCGCAAAGAGTATTTGGCCAACAATTGCCCTGTCTTCTGCCGAATCTGTTCAAGCTGGCCAATAAAATCAGGGTAGTTATTGATAATTAATACAGTGTCTCCTGGCGAAAACCCATAATCATCTAATATCCTGTTGAATGTATCCGGTAAAACTAAACGCATTATTAGAAAATTAATCCATTTCTCAGGATAACCTATTTGTCTATAATAAACTATTCCCTGCGAAACCTTCCCCATCAAGCCATTTATTTTAAATTCCCTTAGTTCATCAATCGCGTCCCGCTCGTCTAAAGTTAGCACACCCTCTTTAATCAGCCAGTTAAATGACTCTTCTCTGGATCTTACTAATGTATTACTAACTATCTCGGCGTAAGGCTCTTCTAACCCGGCATCAATCAGATTTTTATAAAGCCGTTCATAATATGGCTCTTCGGCCATGGTAAGCGGCCCTCCCTTTTTACCCCAACCGGGCAATATACGCTCCCTGCCAAGTGCCAGCTCAGGGCTGTCATGTCTTCTTTTTCTTGATTGGGCTTGTAGTTCGGCGGGTTGGGCTGACACAGTGGCGGATTCGGCTAGCGCTAAAATCTCTTTAAGCCTTAGCTCAATAGTAACCCACTCTTCATTTCTGGGACTGTATCCGAACTCTTCTACTAGGTTATGAAGAAGTTGAAGTATTTTATCAGCATTCTCTTTTGCTGCTGTGGTTAGCTCATAGGTTGTGGTAGCTGCATCCTTTGCAAGACCTTCTCTATGAATTAGATTTCTTACAACTAGAGAACTGATGTCTCTTTCGATTGTGCTTGGGGCACGTTTTTCTTCTAATCTGGCTATAATTTCCTCAATGGTGAGCGGCACGCTGGTTCCTTTAAGGACCCTAAATACCGCATATGGGGAGCCGGAGGGTAGTCCCTTAGTATCGGCTACAGAATAGAGGTCATTTGGCGTATATAGCCGAACACCGTGAACAATTAACCAGTCTCCCGAACCTAGATTGTTCATGTACTCAGCTAATGCAGAAACATAATCTGGAGTAGCAATATTCACTTCCCAAGACTGCCAATCAGTTATGGCCCCAATTTCAATCTCTCTATAAATAGTCAAGGCTTCCGGAGCCCTGTTAGGAACAACAATAATCTCTACGCCAGACGGACATGCATTTCTTACAATCTGCTCCAGGGCTTGAGGAACTAATATTGCTTGAATCGCTTCAGGCGGAATATGGGAAAATCCCATCTCATGGGCCTGGGTTCCATCAAAATGAACACGATTTAAATATTCTTGGTCAGCAGGACTTAGTTTGTCAGGATCAGCTAAGATAACAATGCTAGAGCGAGCTCTTTCCTCAAGCAGTTTTTCTATATCTGGTTTAGTTATATTTTGAAAATGTTCAGAATCGCCGGTTCGTTCCATTATTACCTGCAGAATTCCTTTAACCGGATGGTAAACTGCATCCTCGCTAACTGACTGATTGTGTCCTTGATGGCCCGAAAGGACCATATTGCAAGAACTAACCCCAAGCAAAACATCTCTACTAGAATCAAAATCAGCTGATTCAAGAACATCCCTCCCGCGCTTTTTCTGTTCATCAGGAGAAAGGATTCCTTCTTTAAATATACTAGCAAGAGCTTTCTTAGATTCTGCTAGTGCGGTATCCTCAGGCTGTATGTTCAATGAATAGAAGATTATTTCAGTCTTCGACGCTTTCAAATACTCATCAAGAACATTGGGATTCTTAAGGTAATACTGGGCAAATATGGTGCATCTTTCGCCCTCAATAGGCTCATCAACTACTTCAAAAATATGCCAATTAGGGTTTTCCGCATCACCGATATATTTTCTGATATTCTCTCTTTTTTGAACATCTTCAATATATATCGGAATCTTTCCCGATTTTCTCTCTTTGGATATTACCGCCTGGGTTATAAGTTTTGACATATCATGGGTGGGATTTGGAATCAAAGCAAAACCACATCTCAAAAGTTCCTTTACTATCAATGGATTCCTAACATATGTGTATAAGGAATCGGATCTTCGCCCTGTAAATACACCCTCCCTTAAACCTTTTAATACTACCTCAAGGAAAGCCGATGAATAGCCGCTGCTCCTGAAGGCTGACTCTACATAAACATAATTCATCAAAAATCTATTAGGCAGTATCTGCACATAACCTACTCGTTCATGAGATTCGTTATAAAAAAGTATGTCAAAATCGACGCTATTCTTCTCGTTTCTTTTGTACATATAAAATTTTTCTCCATATTCAGTAATTAAAAATCCTATTTCTTCCTCAGCTTGTGATGCGGCGGATTCGGCTGGCTGCCCTTTGGTTTTGCTCGTGATAAGCGCGGTGGCGATGCCGGCTTTTGATGCAGCGGTTATTGCATTTTTAAGCCGCTCACTTGCTGCAGCTTCATCTACAATAAGACGCGCCTTAGTTTGCTTTATATAACCTGCTGGATTATCAGGGGATAATTCCCCAAGCGCTACTACGTCAACTGATGGAATCTTGTCTTCACCGTTTGCTATAACAACATTTGTTTCTGTTTCCTGTAGTATTTCATACATACCTGTGGTATTTGCATAAGCCCTCGGCATTCTGCCTTCTCTAAGGGCGCTTTCTATTCCATCGATACCTAATTGTTCAATCTCCTGCTCAGTAAGGCCTACCTGTTTTTGTATCCCTATGTTGTCTCTGTTTGAATAAATTGTCCTAGGAATTAATTCAACCCTTCTTGTGCACATTTCGGGTGTAGACCCTCTTTCATCAAATGCCAGATGCACCTCTTCATAACTACCATCAGGCATAAGGCGCGCTTTGCCAAGGCCGTATAAACCCGCATGAGCCTTATGCGGGCCGTTAGGCCTTGCCCTTTTAATCTCTCTATCAAACACTTCTCTATACCTGTCTACTGGCAGGCTAGATATCCCTTTTTCTTCAAATTCCTTTATTCTTTGCCTGTATTGCTCTACATTAGCGGCAGGCCATTCTGATTCAGGGTCAACGAGGCAATAAACTCCAGGTAATGGTTTATTTAATTTTTTAAGAGGCTCTATAAGATTCCTACAGATATATTCGTGATAGTCAAAACTGGTTCCACCATACTCATCAAGCATAAAAATAATAACCCTTGACCAATCTATATTATCCATTTGAACAAGCAGCTCATATACACCCGCCGCGCCCGTTCTCTCATCTTTGAGCGGTGTATTTCCTGTGAGCATTCTTATAACTGCAATTTCATCATTCGCATGAGCCTTTAATATCTCATCATGAATAATCCCTACCGCAGTTTGTGCCATATGCCCCTTATCCCTGGTGATTGCAACCTCAAAACCAGGAAACTTGTCAGGGAACAACTTTATAAATCTTGGAGATTTTTCAAGAGCATCTTTACTCACTTCTTTTAGATGCCTTATAGCGGATTTATCCCTTCTTAGTTTACCTGTTGTAAGTGGCGGTGCTAAAAAGATAGAACTAGGAGCCTCTGGCTTAAAAACAGACTTCAGCTGGCGAGAGTCTGCTTTAAGGGGGGATGGATTCCCGGCGAGGCTCCTAATATAGTAGTCGGGAGCTAAATTTGACATAATAAAACACTCCATGACTAATATCGCTATTAGCCTTACTGCAAGTGGATTTAAGTTGTAAGAGTGTTTGTTATACATTTCTATCCAACTTCCTTAAGTGTTTAACAAAACCTTTAGTAACTAAGGACAAAAAATCATCATTGTCTATGCCTAATAAGTTAAACATTATAGCTTCTCCCTTATTTTATCTGCTACTTCAAGAGTTGTTGCATAGTTCGGTATTTGTCCACCTATAACAGGGCCTATTAGATTTAAAATAAAGGTATCTTTATTCTCCACCTTTAACGTACCGTTTAACGCCATTAAATAAGAAATACCCTTTAACAGTGAAGGGATTTGGTCTAAAGCTATCCCATGGTTTAATAAGATTCCATATTCTACTTCTTCAGTACTACCGAGTTTATTTTGAATATCGATATAATCATCTGAATTAGAGATTAAGGCGCTAAGTTTATTAGTATCAATACTACGCGCTTCTTTTCCTGCGCGTATATCTATTTCGCCTAATAGGGTCTCCGGTGCACCTATAGCGCGGAGGCTTTCTATTATTTCTTGTTTGGTTACTGTTTCTGTTTGTGAAAATACTACAAGCTTATTACCTAGCGCTCTTGCAAGCGTAAGGGCTTCAATAACATCAAACATAGCATACGTAGAACCTCCCTTATAGGAAAGGCTAAGCGTATTAAATGAAATCGCTATGGTCTGGCCTGTTTCTTTTATTTCTGTTTTCTCTGCATTACCTACTGCTTTTATTAGATTGCTAAGGTCGGGGATTTCTTCTGCAACACCTTTCGCGATAGGCCCTACCATAACAAGTGAGGCTAACGGCGATGTAGAATAGCCTTTAATTTCTTTGCTTACAATTTTGATAACTACAACTCCCTTAATTAAGGAGACCTTTTCTAGTTTTATATTCTGTTTTGAGGCGCGTTCTTCAAATTCACCCCATAATCTATTTGCATCCTCATCAGTAGCGCCAACTCGCGATCTGGCATAAATAAACCCTCCTTCCTTCATTATCCGCAATATCTCATCGATAGCGATAGAACGTTTATCACTCAGGATAAAATTGTGGACATCGCGGTAAATAGCTTTTGTGAAGCTATTATCTCCAAACATACTCATATCTTCCGCGCCTCCTGCAAAGAACTGCAAATTTGGCGCTCTAGATGTTTCTGCATTCTCAAGCTCTATTTCAGATATCAAGCTATCCATATCTACAGTCTCATCACCATTAATTGCTGCTTTTACCCTGGGATGTTTTGAATACCTTGCAATCCTTTCTGCCAAGGAAATATTACCTGCATTATCAATACCTGTAATATTGGCGACTCTATCAGCTATACCAATAGAAATAAATCCAGTTCCGCATCCTATATCAAGCACATCATCATGTTTAGATAATCCAAGCAGCTCAACAATTTCCTCAACAGAACCATATTTATAATCTTGGGTAACAATCAATGGTGCTTCTCTGTCTATGGCTGATGTGGCTTGTGCGGTGACAGCGGCTGTTGGCATGTTCTTAGCAGAGACAATCTTTTCGTATATTCTTGAAAGGTCTTTCTGCGGGTTAGCAAGATAATCCTTAGGCGCTTCGGCAGGCTTTGAAATAGCAGCCTCAAGCTCAAATGTTCTTTTTGCCTTTATATCTCTTAATATTGTTGCTATAGTCTTGTTAAATACAGATAAATCGTAATTTACAGTTGCCGGAATTATTCGCCTAGTAAGCTCTTCAAATGTGAAATCTCTTCCTTCAAAACCACTCCCCATTAGAACGGAGATATAGAGGACCTTAAGCGTTAAACTATAATCTTCTACCTCTTGCGGCATAGCCTCAAGTAACGCCTTTAATGCATTTATTCTTTTAAGCTCTTCAAATTTTGCCATAGCAGGCTTCTGTTGCTTGTTTTCCTCATTATAGAATACAATCCTGTGGCCATCCTCGGTAACCATAACATCTTCATCCCTCATAAGCCTTGCCTCATAAAACTCTCTTGATGCTTCAGGATCTATTTCATCTTCCCGATCTTCAACAGGGATAGGGCTTAACCTATCGATAACCTCATATGTCATACCTATTTCCTGCTGAATAGGAACTACCGTTGCCTGTAGAGACGCTGCCTTTGCCTGATAAAGTGCGAGATTTGACCCAAAGAGAGTATATTTCTGAAGAGTCCTTTCTATTATATTAAGTAAAGTTGGTAGTTGAGTTTTTAAATATTCATCCAGTGCTTCTGGTTTAATTTGGCTATCCCGTCTGAGTTTAACCCAGGCGTAAAATCTATCGGGAGACTGCCCGGGAGGCGCGCGCGCTATCTCAATCTCAAAATCACTTCCAAATAACTTCTCTACCTCCATATTTATCAAATACCCGAAAATCCTTATTGCCCAGTCCGCATCGAACATATGGCCGGGCAACTCCTCATTAAGCATACCAAACTTATAGAAGCCTCTCAGGTAGGCGCCTTTATGAATATTCCCCAACTTTTCTTCTCTTTGCACCGCTTCAGCGAATGTCCCGGGCTTATCTATCAAAGCACGAAAATCCCCCCACTGGATATCAAGCGCAATTAATCTGCCGGCTGAATCACGCTCCATCTTTCTGTCGTAATCTATTTTCCCTCGCAGTGCCTGATAATTTAAGACGCAGGGGACTACTGTATCTCTGTCGCCAAAGGGTAAGCTGTATGAGTTTTGCTTAATATCCTGTTCTATCGTATCCTGGTCAGCCGAATTGGTAAATATGGCGGATAAACTACGAAGACCCGGCATAATATTCCCCCACTCATGAAACCAACTATTAACGTCCAAGCCTTCAAAATAGGAAAAAACATGATTCCTGTCTCCCTTTTTCCTTTCATACAGCTGTGGGGCTTGGCTTATCTTCTTTGCCTCACTTAGGGCGATATTTGCTCCAGCCATAAAGGTATCGGCATTCAAACTCCTTCCGGTTTGTTCTATCGCGCTACGCATCTTCCCGTCCACATAAAGCGCTCCCATAGAGCCTGTAAGCACTGCCACTTCCGATAACTCCTCAGAAATAACGCTAAATACACCTTCCCTATATCCAAGCTGCTTAAATGCTTCATCAAGTTCTTCTAACCTGTCCTTAATATATAAAACGGATATTCGTTCACCCACCCTGTCAAATGCTGCTATAACACCCCTATCATCCAACTCCTGTAATACATTCATAATCTCATCTTCTCTTCCCTTATATAAAGGATCTTCCGGAAATAGATAAAAAGCTCCATATGTCTTTCTTATTCTATGCGGCAGGCTTAAACGCGCAATATCAAGTATTACTCTAATGTCTGTCTCGCTTAGACCGTCCGATTCAAAAACAGAACCAAATTCATCTCCGCCTCTTCGGAAGGGCACCATATTAAGGCTGTCCGGTTCTTTTTTAAGCATACTGGCTATATCTGCAAAATTACATGCCATCTCATAAATCATCCAATCCACAATCTTTTTGCCAAGCGCATCGTTTCGCTTCTTAATTGCATCGCCGTCAAAAACAACAGCCGTAAAATCCTTACCGGCCGTGGCAAGCTTTTCCATCTCGGTCTTTGCATAATTAAATGAATATACATGCCTTAAGGCAAATCTGCTGGCTTCTTCAAGAAAGTTCAGCGTGATTACGCCTGATTTATTAAGTTGCCTCAATTCTAAAAATATATTTATTCTTGTTTCCTCTTTCTCTTCTGCTATTTCAACCAAACGTTCAATATCATTTTGTCTGTGCAATGATTCAACCTTATCTTGGAAGCTATCCAATTTGCCTTGGAATTTATCCAGCATTTCATCAGCTCTGATTTCTGTTGTTTGTTCGGTTCCATCGCCTTTTAATTTATAGGTAAAGGTATATGAGCCTATCCCTGCCTTTAGAGTTAATTCTGTTATATCTTCTTTGTCAACGTGTAGCATGCGAGCTAAGACTGCCCTTTCGAATACCAGCGCCTCGTGATATAACTCATGTTCAAGGCCTACCTGAAGAAGATATTTTTTGGATATGGTATGCAGCTTAAAGAATGCCTCGTTTATATAGATGAAGCCGTCTCCTAGGCAGTTACCGAATAGACGGGGCGAGCTTTTGACCATCGCTATTACGTATGGTTTATCAGAAGGCGGTTCGCTTAAATCCGCCTGGGCAAGCGCATTTTCTAAACCGGTTATTATCGCCCCTTGTGTCTTTGTGATAATCTCGGCTTGTATCAAAAAAGTTCTGCCCTTAATTTCCCTTACTACAAATCTTATTTTTGTCTCGGGTAAATATTCTCCCTCTACGGTAAGGGTGATTCTTTCCCCGTCATTAAGACCTTGTGCGTACCGTTGCGTCGCTTGTTTCATTATCTCTGGCACAAGATTAAAGACAGAAGCTCCCCCGTCCATAGATATAATACTGTCTCCTCCGGATGAGTCTCTTATTTTTATAGCGTTTCCATCGCCGTAATTATCTTTTCTCTGGGTCCCCGATATATGAAAACTCTGGGCTGAGGCAATAAAAGAACTTTTGGTGGGTGTTCCTTCGGCCAATACCCTTGCTTCTTCTATGACTCTCTTGCGGGCAGATTGTGCCTGACCTCCGCTTAACAAAGGCGGGACTAAATAAGAATTAGGAGCCTCTTGGCAAAAGACAGAGTTCAGCTGGCGCGACTCTGCTTTAGCTTTAAGGGGGGATGGTAACCCGGCGAGGCTCCTAATATTTAACCCCTCTACAGAATCTTTTACAACGGAATGAACTTTCTCTAATGGGGTAAACTCATTTAATGGGATTGGAAAATTAGAAAGGATAAATATTTCTATTACAATAATAGAAATAATCTTAAAGGTAGATCTAAATCTCGAAGACTGCCAGCTAAGCATTTTAGTCCTCAGTGATTACTAAATACTTTTTAAATTTATTAACTTATCTGCCAAATAAAAAAGCCTTTAAGCCAGCTATTATTAAAGACTTATTTTATATCTATATTAAGTATATATTATATATAAGAAAAAATCAAGGCTGGGGAGAAAAATTATGGGTTATGAGTTATCCCGAATGAGGCTACTTTCTTCAGAATAACTTCGGGATCCCGATGTGCCGCTTCGTAGAACTACATCATTCGGGATAAGTGATGAATTAGGAATGAGTTATGAATTTTTCTAAGTCAAGGAGGGATTTTTTTACCTTACATCCTAACGAATATCCACCAAGAGAACCATTATTTTTTATTACCCTATGGCAGGGAATAAGTAAGGGAAATGGATTTTTTTTTAGAACCTGCCCTACTGCCCTAACCGCCCTTGGCCTGCCTGCCTTTTGAGCAACCCACTTATATGAGTGCGTCTGGCCAAGCGGTATAGTCGAAACTATTTCCAATACTTTTTTCTCAAATTCCGTAAATTTTATTGTATGATTATTAATTGACATAAGCTTTAATAACGAATTATCCGAATGGAAGCTAATTTAGCGAATGAGAACCCGATAATATTCTACCTTGCTTTTTGAAAAATTAACTAAAATACCAAGCTTGCATCCACTTGCCTTTAGGTATGATGTTAATTGTGCCTTATGGTGAAGGCTAAATCTCTCTACAGTCTTCAATTCAACAATTATTTTTCCTTCAACAATTAAATCAACTCTATGTATTCCAATTTTCTTGCCTTTATATATAATTTGAGAGCGTTGAAAAAGCTTTTCTTTTCAATGCTCTCATCTCGAGGAGAGACGAAGTCTCGACGAGAGATCTGGTGATGCATACCGGAAAAATGCCTAAAGCACGGGTTTTGCAACGGTCAATTCCGATGGGCTTTTGAATCTCAAAATGTAATCTTCTCTTATTGAACTCTTCTATTAGCGCTTTTTCATATGCTGATTCTACAAATCCAGGTCCTAATTCTTTATGTACTTCAAATATTGCACCCATAATCTGATATGAGAGTTCAGGATAAACAATATTAGTCTTATTCGTTTTATTCGGTATCATTCGCGCTCTTTTCTAATTAATTTTCTAATTCTTAACTTTTTGTGATATGAAATCGCAAACCTGTGCGCCTCGTCCCTGATGCGCTGTATGAGATGAAGAACCCTTGAGTCAGACGATAGAAAAATCGGAGATTTTTTGCCCTTTATATATAACCTATCCGGCTTTTTCGCAATCGCCATTACAGGAATATCCAAGGCCAATTCTTTCAGGGCACTAGTTGCAACGTTTAAATGGGCCCTGCCCCCATCTATTAAGATTAAATCCGGCTGGCTTAGATTTTCTAAAAGCACCCTTTCATATCTTCTTAAAACTATCTCTTTAATCATTGAAAAATCATCCTGTTTTTTTACAGTCCTTATCCTAAACCTCCTATACCCGGACTTATTGGGCTCTCCCATCAAAAAGCTTACCATAGAGCCCACCGCCTCCTTCCCGCCTATATTGGATATGTCAAATGCTTCAATCCTATTTGGTATAGCCTCAAGGTTTAAAATTTTTCTTAGCTCCCTCAATTCGTCAGGGATGCCGGAGCTTCTTTTTGCCATAGTAGTTGTAATGGCTTCTATCTGGTCGCGCACCTTTGCCGCTTCCTCAAACAGCAGTTTCTTTGAAAAATTTTCCATCCTCTCTGTCAATTCATTAAACAGTAAATCTTTTTTGCCATTCAAAAGTTTAACTATATCCGATATATTCCTATTGTAAGAAGTTTTACTTATAATACCTATGCAGGGCGCAGGGCAAAGATTTAGAGAGCGGAATAAACATGCGGTCTTGGGCATCCTGACACAGCTTCTGTAAGGGAAAACCCTCCTGATATGGACTAAGGCCCTTTTAAGCAGCTTAGCATTTGTATACGGGCCCAGGTATTCGGACTCGTCATTTTTTTTCTTTCGCGTGATGAAAATCCTCGGAAAATCTTCCCGGGTTGTTATTTTTACAAGGGGGTAGGCCTTATCGTCTTTTAATGCCACGTTGTAGCGCGGTTTCTCAGCCTTTATAATACTATTTTCTAAAAGCAATGCTTCCGCTTCGGATGAGGTCTTTATGAAGTCAATCTTGCAGGTATTTGATATTAAAACCTCTATCTTAGCAAGCGATACGGCTCTTTTCTGGAAGTAGAACGATACCCTTTTTTTTATAGACCGGGCCTTACCCGCATATATTACCTCTTTTGACCTGTTTTTCATGAGGTATACGCCGGGCGAATCAGGGAGGTTTTTTAGTGTTTCTTTGACATCCATTTTAGTATACCGGTAGCCTCTTCTATCTTAAAAATAAAGCAGAAGATAAAGAATATGCCCATAGAAGAAATAACCGTGCATAATAAAACTGTCAATTCGACTAGAGCCCCTGTGCCGTTAAACATAGAGCTTAATTTATTATAAATAAAAAAACTTGCCGGGGCCATTATCAGGGAGGCAAGGAATATTTTAAGAAAGCTCCTTAGAATTCTTGCGCCGTCAAGGCTGCTTATCCGTTTTCTTAACATTTTCGCTAATAAGAAAAAATTTATCAACGAAGTGATGGAGGTCGCAAGCGCAAGACCCCCTATCTTAAGGGGCCACATAAGAATAAGGTTTAATATAAGATTTAATGCTAGGCAGGCGCACGATACCTTAACCGGCGTCTTTGTATCCTGTAAAGAGTAAAAACAGCTTGTTAATATCTTAACTCCCGCATAGGCGAACAGGCCAAAACTGTAATAGAACAAAGCAGTATTTGTTATCGCGGTTGAATAGGCATTAAATTCTCCCCGTTCAAACAAAATCTGTATTATTGGCCTTCCCAGAACAATAAGCCCGAATGCGGAGGGCAGCATTACTAGAAGTATCTGCCTCAGCGAAAAAGAAAGCGTTTCTCTGAGCTGGTCTATATTGTTAGTTGCGGCCTGAGCCGACATAGTGGGAAGCGCCGCCTGCGCAAGAGAAATACCAAATATAGCCAGGGGAAACTGTATAAGCCTGTTTGAATAATATAACGCGGCGACTCCGCCATCCCCGACTATACTAGATAAAGAGGCTAACATGGTATCGACAAAAACATTCATTTGATAAATACAGGAGCCTATAACCCGCGGTATAAGCAATATCCCCATCCGCCTTGCCTCTCGGGGAATTGTAAATGATTTAAACTCTAATCTCATGCCTCCCTTTAAAAGCGGCAGGCTTTGCATTATAACCTGAATAAGCCCTCCTAATAGGGCGCCGAAGGCGAGTCCGTAAATCGGTATTTTTAACCTGCTATAAAACAGAAAGATACATGCTATCATGGAAATATTGACAACGCCCTGACCAAAGGAGGGGATAGAAAATCGGTTACGGCTGTTTAATACGCCTGTTGTGAATGCAACCAGGCCCATAAAGAAAAGGAAGGGGAAAAGCATCCTTGTAAGCGTAACGGTAACCCTCAGCTTGTGCGGTTCATTTATAAACCCAGGGGCAATAATCCTTACTACAAAAGGCGAAAATAAAACACCGAGTACTACGATAACAGCCAGGGCGAGTGAAATAATCTTAAAGATGGAGCTCGTAAGCCGCCAGAATTCCTTATCCGTATGAGTAGTGCTGTATTCGCTTAGAACGGGAACCACCGCCGCGTTGGTAGCACCTTCCGCAACAAGGTCGCGCATCAGATTAGGAATTCTAAAGCTAACTACGAATGCCTGGGCATATATGGCAGTTCCGAAGAATCTTGCTATAACCACATCTCTAACAAACCCGAGAACCCTGCTTATTATAGTCCCAAGGCTAATAATCCCTGCGGATTTAGCTATTTTGGCGTTCGTGCCCATAATTTAAAAAATCCGTTATAAGTTGACAAATCTTGCTTCCTATGTTATAGTTCTTAAACCAATCTTGATATTATATACAGTTTAGTGCAAAATTTAAAGGAGGAAATTAATGCCTATTAAAAAGTCAGCTTTTAAAAGCGTAAGGAAGGACAAAAAGAGGCACCTGCGAAATATTTCAATCAAGTCAAAGCTAAAGACCATGGCAAAAAAATTGGATTCGCTTGTAGAGGAAAAAAAGATTGAAGAGGCTAAAAACTTTTTCAGGGAACTTGTGAAGAATTTTGACAAGGCAGTCTCTAAAGAAGTAATCCATAAAAATACGGCTTCGAGAAAAAAATCTCGGCTTGCTAAAAGGTTAAATAAGCTCTCTGGTCAAAAGTCGAGCGCTTAAAAGTTCATACCCTGTTTGCGGGGAAACCTTACTCCTCTTAAGGCTTAAGTCTAAATCTAATAAAAGCTTAAAAATCCTGTGCAGGTTCTTAAGGTTGAATTTTCTTGCCTGCCTGATAAAATCCGAAACTCTTTTTCTATTAATTTTGACCATTTGAAATATTTCATAATCTTTTTTTCCTTCATCAAGAAGACTCTTTATCTTTAAAATCTGCTTAAAATTCCATAGAATCAAACCGATAAGCCTCGGAGGATGCCGCTCTATATCGGTCTTTATAGAATTAAGCACCTTAAGCGCACCCGATGAGTCTTCTTTAAATATCAGATCAATAAAATCAAAGGCGGTATTCTGGATACTTATCCCCAGCAGATTCTGCACATCCTCTTTTTTTATACTAGACCTTTTACCTATATATGTCTTTAACTTTTCAAGCTCGCTTGAAATAATCCTCAGATTATTGCCCGTAAGTTCTATAATCAGTTCCAATGCATCTGTCTCTATATCTACGGAAGATAGCTTCAACCTGTTCTTAATCCAAATGAATAATTCCTCATCGGCTAATGGATTAAATCTTTTTGAATCAGAATTTAAACCAGAGAATTCTTCGGGCAACTTTGTTTTATTTACCAGAAGCATAAGGCAGGTATTCGGATTCGGATTTTTGGAATACACCGCTAACAAGTTAATCTGATCCTCTTTTAGGGACTCAACATTATTTACAATAATCGCCCTGTGCTTACTTAAAAAAGGAAGAGTATTGGCGGTATCAATAATGACCCGGGCATCTATCTCCTTCGCGTCGTAGGTATTTAAATTAAAGGGGAGGCTTTCTGTATCAAGAATGGAGGCTGTAACTCTTTTGATAAATTCTTCCTTTTGGAACTCGTCCTCTCCATAAAAGAGGTAGGTGGGTTTAAATTCTATCACCAGTCTTCAACGGTCCTATTGACGATTCTTCTGGTAAGGTCACTTATGGCGTTATCTCTTGCAGAGGCCTCGGTTTTTGCTGCGGCACCTGTGGTAAAATAAGAAGTATCTCCTCCGAAATTTTGCTCTTCCCACATTACCATTTCGCGCTTTCGGTCTTCTACCTTCACATTGCAAAGTATCACGATGCGGTATTCTTCCACCTCTCTCTCGACGTCGTGGCGCAGAGGCTCACGCCTGAATTCAACCAACGCTCCGGATACAACTAAGTCCGCATCTTCTTCCCTCGCTACCTTGAGATTACCGTCGTTTATGAACCTATCTATAAGCTCGGTAGTAAAGTCTGTCTCTAATCGTGATTCATACGTATTATTCGCAAATGGCTTAACGTATACAGTCTTAATATAGCTCGGTAAAAGCCCTTTTGCAGAATAGCCGCATCCTAAATGGCTTATCGCTATCGCCAAGGATAATATAAACCCTTCTATAATTCCTCGGGCTAAAGTCCGAGGTTTTAGCTGGGTCACACTGAGCGCCACTATGCGGTTTTTGCGGCGCGAACGTATAAAAGGTATTTTAAATTCTTTCATCTTTTACTCTTTCTTGATTCTTTTTTTTCTATCATATTAAGATGCTCGAGGCTTTTTGCTGACCATTTTGAATCGGGGTATTTATTAATAATATCTCTATAGTAAATCGTAGCCGAGGGATATTTAGCCTGTTTCTCGTAGAAAAGCGCGATTTTAAATAGACTCTCCGCTTCCCGACCCTTCAAACTATCTATAGATGCCTTTGCATCTTTAATGACGGCGCTATCGGGATGCTCCCTTACAAACTCCTTGAACTCCTCTATGGCATCCTTGGTTATCTCCTGGGTGTAAGGAGCCTCTAGAGAAGCTGTTTTAGAGCATAACGCTATTTGAAATCTTGCATCGGCTACCAGCTTACTGGCCGGATAATCGTCTACAATCCTTTGAAACGCCTCTTTTGCCTCCTGAAATCTCTCTAATTTTTTATAGCACTCACCTAGCCTATATAATGCCATATCTGCGCGCTCGCCATACGGAGAGTTCTTTATGACATCCTGGAATATTTCTATCGCCTTGTCCATAGCGGGTAATATCTCTAATCCCATAATTTTCATTTTCTTGCCGCTTAAAAACATCTCGCCTATATCATATTCCCTTTCCACCACTTCTTTTACCTTTTCATATTTGGGGTATTTCTCTAACAGGGTCCTGTATGCCTTGAACGCCTCATAGTAATTCTCCAGACTTTCATGGGAAAGGCCTGCGTAAAATTGCGCATCCGGGGCAAGCCTGGAAAGGGGGTAGTTCTTTACGAGTTTCTCGAACTCATTCAGCGATTTCTTATAGTCCTTTGCGATATAATAAGCCATCGCATAATCAAACTGTTCCTGGGGCGAGTCTTTTACCGCATATTTAGGGTTTACCCACTTACCTGATTCGGGCGTCCATATCCAGTCTGCGCGGCTTGTCTGAGCAAAGGAGGTAACAATTATCGCAGTTATAATAATTAATAAATACTTTCTCATTTGTTTATAATTGGATAAATTTTACGACAAAGGATACCATAAGGAGGGTTATTTGTCAAATGTTATATGGAAAAGACTAAGTCGGGGAGGAGTGTGAGAGCCTTTGGGAATGTTCGTTTACATATCGGATTATTTTGGTCCTATTTTCATTTTCGAT
>JAGVOB010000214.1 GCA_020052955.1 Candidatus Omnitrophota bacterium
TCCTCCTTTCATTTTGGTTTTACTGCTTGTTTATGAAAGGATACACCCTTTTTTATTGCTGTTACATCAGGAATTTACACAATATATTTTACGTTACCTAATTGAGAGTTTTTGATTTAAGAATTATTCTGGCTATAACTTTATCTTTTCTTAGCTGTTCAATAAGGCCATATTTGTCTTTAAATTTTTTTTCATCCCTTATCCTTTTTACGGGAAAGATCTCCATTTTATTTCCGTAGAGGATTTTATCAACGCCGAACAGATGAACTTCTATCCGCGGTTTTATATTTGTGCGGGCACTTAGAAAGGTAGGCCTTACTCCTATATTCAGCATCCCCATATACGTCTGTTTTCTGAGCGATACCCATGCAGCGTACACCCCCCTTGGCGGTAATACCTCCTGTAGAGTTTCTATATTTGCCGTAGGAAAACCGAGCCTTGTTCCCCTTTTATCGCCCCTTACAACCTCCCCGCAGATAGAATAGCTCCTGCCCAATAATCTAGACGCCAATGATAAATCTCCTTTTGCTATAATATCGCGGACATACGTGCTGCTTATACCTCTTCCTTTATATTTAACCGCCTTTAAAACAGTGATCCTGAAACCATGCTCTCTTGAAAGCCTGTCAAGTAATCTAATATTTCCCCTGGCGGTGAATCCAAACCTTAAATTATACCCTATAATGAACTCCTTTACTCTAAGCGCCTTCGCCAGGATATCCCTAACAAAATTTTCAGCGGATAACCTTGCAAATTTTTTATTAAAGTTTATAAGCAGGCACAGGTCAACTCCTAAATTTTTAAAAATTTCGAGCCTCTGTTCTATAGACATAAGAAGCGGCGGGTATAATACCGGAGATACTATCTTAAGTGGATGCGGATAAAAGGTGACCACGCATGATGTGCCGTTAACCGACCTAGCCTCACTTACGCACCTGGTTATTATTTCTCTGTGCCCAAGGTGCACCCCGTCAAATATACCCATAGTTGCAATGGCGGGTTGTTTTAACTTTATATTTTTGTACTCATTAATTACTATCATACGGAGGTTATTATATGGGTGCGTAATCTTTCAGCGTCAAATGTTTTCAATACATCAAAAGAAATTGCATCTTCTATCCTAAAACTTCCCACTGCCAGTCTTTTTAAATCCTTAAGGCACCCTCCGCAACCCAGCATATTTCCTATGTCATCGCAGAGCGTTCTAACATAAGTTCCCTTTGAGCACGACACAAAAAAATCGACCTCCGGCAGCTCTATCCTGTTTATTTTTATATCAAATATCTCGATCTCAACGGGTGACCTTTCAATAACCTTACCCTGCCTGGATAGCTCATAAAAACGTTTTCCGTGAATCCTTTTTGCGGAAACCATCGGAGGGAGTTGTAACAGTTTTCCCTTAAATGAGGCGAATGCCTTTCGCACCTCGCTGGTCTCAATATTGTCAACGGCATTTTGCTTGATTATCTTTCCCTGTATATCCTGGGTATGGGTTGTCAAGCCCAGTAAAAGCGTTGCATAATAATCCTTTTTCATATTTGTAAACCGCTCTGACAATTTGGTGAAATTACCCAATAAAAGTATCAATAGGCCGGTTGCGTTGGGGTCAAGCGTACCGCTGTGGCCTACCTTTTTTATATTAAAGTGCTTCCTTATAAAATCTACCATATCGTGCGAGGTATAACTTTTTGGTTTATCAACTAAGAGAATGCCGTCCATAAATAAATGTCAAATGATGCCGAATGTAGTAACTTCGTAAGAGAAACTTCGGTATCCCGAAGTTTAATCTATGAAGAGAACTTCATTCGGGACAAAGCCCAAATAACAAAACTCCCGTTTGGCATTTGTCATTTGGATTTTGAATTTATTTTGTGCTTTGAATTTTGGCATTTGTCATTTTTATCGCTTCCTTTATAACTTTTCTCTTAACCTCATCCATCTTTCCATCTATCACGGCGCCGCTTGCTGCAATATGCCCGCCTCCTCCAAACTTCCTTGCAAGTCTGTTTACGTCAAAAGTTCCTTTTGACCTGAAGTTAACCTTTATCCTGTTTCCTGAAAGTTTCCTGAAAAACATTGCGGCCTCAACGCCTTTTAAAGCTCGCGGGTAGCTTATAAAATCCTCAAACCTTTCCCTGACGCTATTATCAAGCTTTGACGTATCACCCTCAAAGCTTATGTAGGCAATCTTGCCTTTCTTCTTTAATGACGAAAGTACCCTGCATAAGAGCTTAATATATGAAATGCTGGTATTCTCGTAAATCTTCTCATAAATAAGGTGTGGCTCTATCTTATGGCTTAAAAGCTCGGAAATTATCCTGTGCGTCTTTGAGTTCGTATTCGAATATCTGAAGGAGCCGGTATCTGTAAGTATTGCTACATATAGATAAAGTGCCTCCTTATCATTCAATTTAATCTTAAAATCACTAAAAAGTTCGTAAATAAGCTCGCCGGCGCAGGAAACTCTGTCATCAACCCAGTTAATATCGCCAAAGCGGTCATTACTTATATGATGGTCTATATTAATCAGGATTTTTGAGGACTTAACAAGCCTCTCCACATTACCTACGCGCGATATTACAGGGCAATCCAGCACAATTGCCGCATCAAATTTTAATTTTTTACGGGCACGATTTATTATCGCGTCCTTACCTACCAAAAAATTCAGCTGTTTGTTTGTATCTTCGTTAACTATGCATACTTTTTTATTAAGCCGCGCAAGTAGCGATGCAAGCGCTAGTTCGCTTCCGATCGCATCGCCCTCCGGATTTATGTGAGAAGTAATTAGAAAACTACTATTTTCTCTTATTGCCTTTATAACTTGTTGTTTGGACATTTAAACCTTTAGCTTAATCCAAAAATCAAAATGTAAATATCAAAATGACAACCCAAAGTCCAAAATTTTTAAACATTTTTGAATTTTGATATGTCATTTTGGATTTTGATTTTTGATATTTGAATTTATTTTTTTTAATATCTCCTCTATGTGCTGGCTATAATCAAGCGATTCATCCGGCATAAACCTGATCTCCGGCGTAAATTTAAGCCTTACTCTCTCGCCAAGCTTACACCGTATAAACCCTGTTGCCTTTTTTAAACCCTCAAGTGTGTCATTTTTTACCTTTTCATTGCCCATAACGCTATAATATATCTTTGCAAACCTGAGGTCGGCTGTTAAATCCACCCCTGTTATTGTTACAAATCCAACCCTGGGGTCATTAAGCTCATCCCTAATAATACCGCATATCTCTTTTTTTATAGCCTCTGCTACTTTTTCTGGTCTTGATGACATTTTGGAATATCTAATTAACTATTAGAATTCAGAAAACAGACAACAGAAGTCAAATAGCAAAAATCAAGCATCAGATTTTTTCTGTCTTCTGTACTCTGCTCTCTGTCATCTAAACTTACAATATCTCCATCGAATAATCTATAATATCCGAGCTTCTGTCGCCTTTTATAAAGTCAACCACCTTACATAGCACCTGATTCACATACACTTTGTCATTTCCGACAAATGCAAATCCAAGCACCGCCTTTTGCCATTTATCCTGCGCGTCTACCTCGCTGGCGGAAACATTAAAGCTTTTCTTAATTCGCTCAAGCAGGCTCCTAAGGCGCATCCTCTTATCTTTTAGCGATAAACCATCGGTTAAATAGAGTTCAATTCTTAGAATACCTACAAACATACTTATTGCAAAGATTGAGGTTAAGGAAATCTAAACTTCAGCCTTAGCTTTAACCTTTTTATGAATTTTATCTAAATGTGCCCAATAATGCTTTTTAACATAAAGGCACATTTACCCTGAGTGAAACAAAGGGTCTCATCCGAGAGATCCTTCGTCGCTTTGCTCCTCAGGATAAATTAAACCAATGTTAA
>JAGVOB010000202.1 GCA_020052955.1 Candidatus Omnitrophota bacterium
ACCTCCTTCCAGAGGCTATATTCTCTGGTAACATCAATTATGAGTCAACGATACCTTATGGAATTATTTTGGGTAACATTTAATGTGAGTCAATTCGTTAAGTAGAAATTAGTTGTAAAGTTAACGGTTATTTTGTATAATAACAAGACTTTATCCCACATCTATAATGCCACGGTTATGAAGTGAGCAGATGAATGGTATTCGGGTGGGATTCCGCCCCGCTGGCGGAAGATCGAAAATAAAGGTGCCACGGGTGCTTGCCTCGCTGACGCTGTGGCGAAGCGGGTAAACTCGCGGGGCTCCACCAGAATAAACGGTACAAACATACAAGGAGGTTAGGATTGACAGAGGGACTTGTAAAACAGCTTCTTGAGGCAGGTGTTCACTTCGGTCATCAGACAAAGAAGTGGAATCCGAAGATGGCAAAGTATATCTTTGGTCAAAAGAAGGGTATTTATATCTTAGACCTGCAAAAAACGGCCGAGGCCATAAAAACCTCATCAGCCTTTTTAAGTGATGTAGTTAAGAAGGGAGAAACGGTGCTCTTTGTAGGCACCAAGAAACAGGCCCAGGACGTAATAAAGGAAGAGGCCCTGAGGTGCGGTGTATTTTACGTCAATGAGCGCTGGCTGGGAGGCATGCTGACAAATTTTTCAACTATAAGAAAGAGCATAAATAGGCTTAAGGAATTGAAGCGCATGAAGGATGAGGGTATTTTTAATTCCCTTTCGAAAAAAGAGGTGGCCTCTCTGGAAAAGGAAATGTCAAAGTTTGAAAAAAATCTAGGTGGTATTCTCGATATGGAAGCCCCCCCAATGGCTATCTTTGTTATTGACCCAAAAAAAGAAGAATTGGCGGTTAATGAAGCCAATAAGCTTGGCATCAGCGTGGTTGCTCTAATTGACACAAACTGCGACCCGGGAAAGATTACGTACCCTATACCGGGTAATGACGATGCTATAAGGGCGATAAAGCTTATAACGTCGATTATGGCGGATAGCGTACTGGAAGGTAAGAGGATGCAGGAGTCGATAATCCGGAAAGAGTCTGCGAAAGCAATGGAAGCTGTAGAGGGCGAGGAAATCATATCTGATGTTGAAATTGAGGAAAAGATAGTCGAAGGGATTATAAAGAAGGACCTGCTAACTGAGGATGAGAAAAAAGTAAAACGTAAGAAAAAAATCGTAAAGGTTAAAAAGGAAGGATAGAAATGGCAATTAGCGTGGAACTGATAAAGGAGCTCAGGGAAAAAACAGGTGCAGGCATTATGGACTGTAAAAGCGCCCTTAAAGATGCGGACGGAGATGTGCATAAGGCACTTGAGATTTTGAACAAAAAAGGTATATCTATTGCTATGAAAAAATCATCAAGGGTAGCCAAGGAAGGTATTATATCCTCTTATATTCATCATAGCAGTAAGATAGGCGTTCTTATAGAGGTTAATTGCGAGACGGATTTTGTTGCGAGAAATGAGGCTTTTAATAGTTTTGTTAAGGATATTACTATGCAGATTGCTGCTACAAACCCCGTGTATGTAAGGACGGAGGATGTGAGCTCCGATTTGACAGAGAAACTATCCGATGAGGGAAAGCAGGAATTCTTAAAACAGAACTGTCTGCTCGAACAGCCCTTCATAAAAGACCAGAATATCATAATAAAGGACTATCTTACGCAGCTGATAGCCAAGATAGGCGAAAACATAGTTATTAGAAGGTTTGCGAGGTATAAGATAGGGGAGGAATAAAAAAGCAAATTCCGCCTGAAATGTCAGATACACAATATATAGATCTATTTTGTTTTTCACGCCTTCCAAAATACGTCCGAACTCTTTTCACCATAGCTAACAAAGGATATCTATTATGAAACAAAAAAAGCCTGTTTATAAAAGAATAGTGCTAAAATTAAGCGGGGAAGCGCTTCAGGGTGCGCAGGGATATGGGATAGATCCTAATATGGCGAGTTCTATAGCCGGACAGATAAAAGAGGTTAAGGATTTAGGCCTTGAAATAGCGGTGGTAATTGGCGGGGGGAATATTTTTAGAGGTGTCAACGCAGCACGCCAGGGCATAGACCGTTCAACGGCTGATTATATGGGGATGCTCGCAACAGTTATAAACGGCTTGGCTCTACAGGATGCGCTTGAAAAGAAAGATGTATTCACAAGGGTTCAGACTGCTATTGAGATGCAAAAGTTAGCAGAGCCTTATATAAGGCGACGCGCCATAAGGCACCTTGAAAAAAATCGTGTCGTAATATTTGTAGGGGGGACAGGTAATCCCTATTTCAGCACAGATACCACAGCGGCCCTAAGAGCTATAGAGATAGGAGCAGAGGTTATATTAAAGGCAACCAAAGTTGACGGCGTGTTCACATCGGACCCGAATAAGAATAAGGATGCAAAACGATTTTCGAAGCTTAAGTATATAGAGGTATTGAAAAAAGGGTTAAAGGTTATGGATTCAACAGCCATAAGCCTGTGCATGGATAATAAATTACCTATAATAGTTTTCAATCTTATAAAATTTGGAAATATAAAAAGGGTTGTTTTGGGTGATAAGGTCGGGACTGTTGTCTCTGACTAACAGGTATAGTTGTCTTTATACGTTCGCGCCGCAAAAACCACGTAGAGGCGCTCAGTATGAGCCATACGGAAACCTCGGGTTTTACCCGAGGAGTTATGGAAGGCTTTATCGAGCGGGAGGGGATAGGATATGATTACAAAAAATGTTTTACACGAAACGGAAGAAAAAATGAAAAAAACCATTGATTCTATGATAAGAGAATTTGGGGTCGTCAGGACAGGAAGGGCATCTCCGAGCCTTGTAGAAGGGCTGCACATAGAATACTATGGCACATCCACCCCTCTTAAACAGCTTGCTACTATATCCACTCCTGATGCGCGGCTACTTGTGATACAACCATGGGATATCAGTATATTATCAGAAATTGAAAAGGCAATACTTAAGTCAGACCTCAGCGTAACTCCTACAAATGACGGTAAACTCATACGTATATCCATACCCCAGCTAAGCAAGGAAAGAAGGGAAGAGCTTGCCAGGCAGGTTAAAAAGATGACAGAAGAAAGCAGGATATCGATAAGGACGATAAGGCGGGATTCAAATGAACACGTGAAGAAGCTGCAGAAGGATAGCAAGATAACTGAGGACGACAGTTTTAAAACACAGGAGGATATTCAAAAATTAACGGATAGATATATTGAAAAGATAGAGAATGTCTTAAAAGATAAAGAAAAGGAGATAATGGAATTTTAACCCAGGTTTTGTCCCAAACCAAGCGGAATTCTCGGGGTAAACCGGTTTTTTAAATAGTATTTTTACCCCGCATCCAGTCCGCACCTGAGGCGGACGGGCGGGATTCTGCCCCACGAGCGGAAGACCGAAAATAAAGATGCCACGCCTGCGTGCCGTAACGCCTGTCTGCCGACAAGGCAGGCACTTCGGCGTGCAGGCACGGGTGTCCTTCGACATGCTCAGGATGGTGAGCGAAGTCGAACCATAAACTCGTGAGGCTCCACTGAAAAAAATTTTTAGATTTAATGGGGGCGTAGCTCACCTGGCAGAGCACCACCCTTTTAAGGTGGGTGTAGAAGGTTCGAGTCCTTCCGCCCTCACTTGTTTGACATGACTTGAACTCGCTCGGAGATGTGTTGACATATTGGAAGTAAAACGGGATCATGTTAACCTTTTTGGTATAATTAGTTTGGAGAAACCAAAAACCAGAAAGGA
>JAGVOB010000072.1 GCA_020052955.1 Candidatus Omnitrophota bacterium
ACCTCCTTCCAGAGGCTATATTCTCTGGTAACATCAATTATGAGTCAACGATACCTTATGGAATTATTTTGGGTAACATTTAATGTGAGTCAATTCGCCGCACGGAAACCTGTTGCGTTGTCTACTAAATAGAGTTATCATATTAAATTCAAATATCAAAAATCAAATACCAAAATGGCATATCAAAATCCCCGCCTGCCAAAGAACTCGTTCGGCGGGCAGGCAAAAATTAAGTAAAAAGATAGGCAGCAAAAGGTGCTCAGAAGTTAAATTTTGATTTTTTAATTGTAATTTTGGTTTTTGCATTTTGATTTTTAGATTATTTACTTGACAAGGCTTTATGGGGTAGATTATGGAAAAGATAGAATCGCATATAATAAGCGCATTAAGAGAAATAATAAGCGATAATTTTGTAGAGCTAAAAAATTCAAGGGATATTACGGTTTATCTCGATACCCCAAAGAATAAAGAATTCGGAGACTTATCTACTAATATAGCGATGCAGCTCGCAAAGAAATTAGGCAAGAGCCCCATAGAGGTAGCGAATATAATTTTAGGTTCTCTAAAAAAAGATATAAACCGCTTGCCTTTAAAAGAGTTTTTAGCATCCGTAAAGATAGAAGGGCCGGGTTTTATAAACTTTTATTTAATAGAGAAATCGTTGTATGATGATATAAAAGAGGTTCTAAAGAAGGGTGACAGTTTTGGAAGGTCCGACATAGGCCAGGATAAAAAACTGCAGATAGAGTTTGTCAGCGCCAATCCTACCGGCCCTCTAAGTATCGCCCATGCAAGGCAGGCAGCGGTCGGCGATACCCTGGCAAACATACTTTCGTTTATAGGCTGGCAGGTCTCGAGGGAATATTATATAAACGACGAGGGTAATCAAATAAGGCTGCTTGGCGAGTCCATAAGGGCGCGGTACTTAGAGTTGCTTAAAAAAGAATTCAGTTTCCCTGAAAACGGCTATAAGGGCACATATATATATGATATAGCGAATATACTTATTGATGAATATTCGGATAATGTATTGAATAAAGAAACAGATTTTTTTTCAAACTATGGCACTAAATTTATACTCAATTGGATAAAAGACGACCTTAACATATTCGGCGTAAAATTTGATAATTGGTTTAGCCAAAAGGAATTATCGGCCACAAAAAAAATTGAAGAATCAATAAGCGAAATTAAAAAGAGGGGTTTAATATACGAGAAAGAGGGGGCGGTGTGGTTTAGATCAACGGATTTCGGCGATGACAAGGACAGGGTTTTGATAAAAAGTGACGGCACCCTCACCTATATAACCCCCGACATTGCATACCACAGGGATAAATTCTTAAGAGGTTTCATAAGATTAATCAATATATGGGGGCCCGACCACCATGGATATATTTCAAGGCTTAAAGCTGCTGTTACGGCTCTTGGTTTTGAGGATGAGTCGGTAAATATACTTATTGTGCAATTGGTTACGCTATACAAGGATAAAGTTCTGGTCCCCATGTCCACAAGGGAAGGGCGTTTTATTACCCTTAAGGAATTGATATCTGAGACGGGAAAAGATGCGGCGAGATACTTTTTTCTAATGAGAAAGATAGACAGCCATCTTGATTTTGACATGGAGCTTGCAAAGAAGCATACCGCGGAAAACCCGGTTTTTTATGTACAGTATGCACATGCAAGGATTTCCGGTATTATTAAAAAGGCGGGGATAAAAACACCTTCGCTTATGGACTCGAACTTAGCGTTACTCACCCAGGCCCAGGAGATAGAGCTTGTAAAATTAACAGTGAGATTTCCTGAGATTGTGAAGCAGGCGGGCAGTAGCCTTGAGCCCTATCGTCTCATACCATATCTGGAGAATTTAGCAAAGGCATTCCACAGTTTTTACGATAAGCACAGGGTGATATGCCCCGATACGGAACTTACCCATGCCCGCCTCGCACTGATAGAAGCCGTAAGGATTGTAATTAAAAACGGTTTAACCCTGACAGGCGTTTCAGCGCCCGAAGAAATGTAAATGCGGCCAATTTTGAACTTTAACATGTGGCTCGCATTTACCCTGTGGTTCGACTTCGTCCCTCGACTTTCGCTCGGGATCCTGAGCGAGTAAAACGAGTCGAAGGACTCACCATCCCGAGTAAAATCGAGGGAAGCGAAGCGAAGGGTCTAATCCAGCAGGATAGGCCATCCTGATACCTTTAGAGGATGGGCCTAATCTTTTCTAAAATCGCTGTAATCCAACAAGGATAGTCCTTCCTATACCTTATAAAGAAGGGACTAATCAATGCAACACAATAAGGAGATGATACGATTAATTCGTCCGCCTTAGGCGGACTCATTAAGGAGTAGCAATATGTCCTTTTTGGCGTTAAAAATTACCGCAGGTAAAATACTGGATTTAGAAAACCTGCTGTCAAAACTTGTAAGTTTTGGATACAGCAGGATAGACCCCGTATCAGAACAGGGAGAATTTAACCTAAAAGGGGGCTTGCTTGAGATATACCCTTGCAGTTTTCAGTCCCCCGTGAGGATAGAGCTTACTTTTAATAATAAGGTTGAGACGATAAAGAGCTTTGATTTATTTACTAAACGCTTTGTGTCAAATTTTACTTCTATAACGATACTTATGCTTAAAGGGGCAAGGCCTGTGAAGATTAAGGGTAATAACGCATTGCCGGAATATAAGAGTCGTTTAAGGGATTTCAGCGATCTGGAGGTAGGCAATTATATAGTTCATGATAAATTTGGAATAGGTATCTACAGAGGGATAGATAAGATAAAGATAGCGGATAAGCTGATAGATCACCTTGTAGTAGAGTATGCCAAGTCCCAGAAGCTGTATATACCCTGGGATAAGCTTTATGTAGTACATAAGTATATTGGATTCGAGGGCGCGCCGCCAAAGCTATACAAGCTTGGTTCTAATGCGTGGCAGAAGGTAAAATCTGAGGCTAAAAAGGGGATAGACTGCATTGCTCTTGAGCTGTTACAGATGCAGGCTGCCAGAGAGACGCTCGAAGGTTTTAGTTTTTCTATTGATACAGACTGGCAAAGGGAATTTGAAGATTTATTTGAATTTAAGGAGACCCCTGACCAAATAAGGGCAACAGAGGAAGTCAAATCTGCCATGGAATCGAAGGTACCTATGGATATGCTTCTCTGCGGGGATGTCGGCTACGGGAAAACAGAGGTGGCTATGCGCGCCGCATTTAAGGCCGTAATGGATAATAAACAGGTGGCCATTTTAGTCCCCACCACTATTTTAGCGCTGCAACATTACAATACATTCAGAGAGCGCGTTAGGAATTTCCCCGTAAGGGTAGGTATGCTCTCGAGATTTAAGACAAAACAGGAACAGGCGGATATAATCAAGGCTTTAAAAGCGGGTGCGGTTGATATAATAATAGGCACGCATAGGCTACTTTCCGATGATATAGATTTTAAAGACCTGGGTATTGTTATAATAGACGAAGAGCAGAAATTCGGAGTGGAGCATAAAGAAAAGTTAAAAAGAATCAGACTGCTCGTAGATATACTTACGCTTACCGCAACGCCCATACCAAGGACGCTGTATATGTCCCTTATGGGAGTAAAGGATATTTCTATGATAAATTCTCCTCCCGAGGACAGGCTTCCTGTTTATACGCATGTAGGCGAGTTCGATGAAGCTCTTATAAGAGAGGCCGTGAAAAGAGAGTTATCCCGCCAGGGGCAGGTATATTTTGTGCACAACGAGATTGATTCCATCGACAGAATGAAAACCAGGCTAGAGGCATTACTGCCCCATGCCAAAATATGTATTGCACACGGCAGGATGTCCGGAAGGAGCCTGGAGTCTCTTATGATTGATTTTGTAAATAAACGATTTGATATATTATTGTGTACAACGATAATAGAATCTGGTATAGATATACCCAATGTGAACACCATAATAGTAAATAATGCATATGCCTACGGCCTTTCCGACATGTATCAGCTGCGGGGAAGGGTTGGGAGATTTAACAGAAAAGCGTTTGCCTATTTTTTGGTGCCTAAATCTATGGTATTAACCAGCGATATCAGGAAAAGGTTAGATACAATAGAGAAGCATACCGAGCTGGGGGCAGGTTTTAAAGTAGCGATGGCGGACCTTGAAATAAGGGGCGCAGGTAATATATTAGGTAAAGAACAGCATGGTTACATAACGACGGTGGGTTTTGATTTATATCTCAGGCTTTTAAGAGAGTCTATCGAAAAACACGGCAAATCTTTCAAAAAGTTATACGCGGCATAAAAAAGTACACTATGAAAATAACCAATATCCAAATTCCAATCACCAAATAAATTTCAATATTCAATACCCAATTATCCAAACACAGGTTAGTTTGGTTATTGGCGCTTGGTAATTGGTTATTATTTGGTTATTGGTGCTTGGTGTTTGGTTATTAATTTCTACTAAAACATATTATATGAGGAATATATATTATGAATAAATTGTATAAATTAATTTTGTTTACTGCATTATGTATTTTATTAAACAGTTGTGCAGATAAATCTTCTTCGATTGTTGCCAGAATCAACAACAAGACAATATCTCTTAAGGACTTTGAAAATAGGATATCCAAGTTACCGCCCAGATACCAGGAGGTTGTCAATAAGAGAAAGCTTGATTACTTACATGACTTGGTTGATGAAGAGTTGCTTTTTGAGGAGGCAAGCAGAAGGTGCCTGCAGGATAAAAGCGAAGTAAAAGAATTGCTTTTTGAAGCAAAGAAGAAAATACTTATTTCAAAGCTTATTGATACAGAGATAAACAAGAATATCTCCGTAAGCGACGATGAGCTGGAGAATTATTACAAGTCGCATCAGGACGAGTTTGTAGAGCCGGAGAGGTTAAGGGCCAGTCATATACTTGTAAGCGATATAGATGCGGCAAGAGAAATTTTGAAGGATGTAAAAAACGGAAGAGATTTTGCTGAGCTTGCAAGAGAGAAATCTATTGACCCATCAAAGGTAAATGGAGGGGATATAGGATATTTTACCAAAGGACAGATGATACCCGATTTTGAGGATGCCTGCTTTAAGCTCAAGCCAGGCGAGATAAGCGATATAGTTAAAACGTCTATAGGATTTCATATAATAAAACTCACTGACAGGATACCTGCCCAGCACAAGAGTTTTGAGCAGGTCAAGGAGGATACAAGAAATGCTCTTTTGACCAGGCATAGAAAATCGAACTTTGACTCATTGATTGAGAACTTAAGAAAATCAGCCAGGATAAAAATAGATGAAAAACTTTTAATGCAAAAAGATGAAAAAAAACCAGCTGAATAGGAATTTGAGAGCGTTGAAAAAGCCTTTCTTTTCAATGCTCTCATCTCGAGGAGAGAGAAAGTCTCGACGAGAGATCTGGTGATGCATACCGTAAAAACGCCTAAAGCCATATTATTAAGCTTTGTTTTAGCGCTAACGGCAGCGTTTGGGATTTTTTCTCTAAATGCCGATGTAGTTGACCGCACAGTTGCAGTAGTAAACGATGAGGCTATAACCGAGAGCGAGTTAAACGAACTGTTAAATCCTATAAGCGAGCAGCTTACAGAAACTTACCGGGGAGATGAACTTGAATTTTATTCTGCCCAGGCCAGGAAGGAAATCATGGAGAGGCTTATAGAAGATAGATTGGTTATTCAGGAGGCAAAGAGATTGAAAGTACTCGTTAGCACGGACGAGATAGAACAGAAGCTCGCAGAACTTAGATCCAAATTTTCTTCGGAGGAAGAGTTTGAGAAATCTTTGAGCACCAGCTCAATGAATATAAAAAGGCTTAAGGATAGGGTAAGGGAACAGCTTATGATGGCGAGGATTTTCGATAGAGAGGTACGATACAAAGTTATTATAAACCCCCAGGAGATTACCGACTATTTTAAAAATAATCCGGATAAATTCAAGAATCCCAAAAAGGTGAAGGTTAGAAATATAATAGTCAGATTTAGAAATATCGGTCAAAGGCTGGAGGCAAGCAAAAAGATAAAAGAGGCGCTGGCCCTTCTAAAAAATGGTAAAGACTTTACGGAGGTTGCAAAAGAATATTCAGAAGAACCAGATATGGATAAGCGCAGCGAGGGAGTCATCGTTAAAAAAGGGCAAATGAAGGATGAGATTGACAAAATAATATTTAATCTCAAAAAGGGCGAAATATCAAATATTATAGAGACAGAGTCAACCTTAAGCATATTTTTAGTTGAAGAGAAAATAGAAAGCCAGGAAAAAGGTATCGATGACGTTAAAGATGATATACAGAATATTCTATTTCAGCAAAAATTAAAAGAGAGATTTAATGAGTGGATAAGCAAATTGAAGAAGGATGCGTACATCTCTATCAAATAATCCCGTTATTGCCATAACACTTGGAGATGTTTCGGGGGTTGGCCCGGAGATTACATACAGGGCACTTTTAGATAAGAGCTTACGCCGTAAGGCCACATTTGTTGTCGTAGGGGCTTTAGATGTCATTAGACATTTAAAGAGACGCATAAAGAAAGATTTAAAACTAAATATCGCAGGGACCAAAAATTACAGCTTCATAAAAGACGCTGTTAACCTTATAGACCTTTCCAATATATCCTCATCTGATTACAAAATCGGTTTTCCTAATAAGAATACGGCATTAGCTTCGAAGCAATATATCGATGAAGCTGTCAGGCTCGCGAAATCAGGAAAGGTTGATTGTATAGTAACAAGCCCGATACATAAAGAGAGCATGAATAAGGTTGGTTTTAAATTTCCCGGGCATACTGAATATATTGCATATCTATGCGGCATAGAAAATAACTTTGCCATGATGATGGCATCCGAACGCTTAAAGACTATACTTATTACAACCCATGTGCCGCTCGGGGATGTCCCTCGCCTGATAAAGGAGGGTGTTGTTTTAGAAAAGATAAAGCTTGCGCATATATTTTTAAGAAGTTACTTTGGTATTGATAAACCCAGGATAGCTTTATGTGCGCTAAACCCTCATTCCGGGGAGGGCGGTATCTTTGGCTTGGAAGAGAAAGAGGTTTTGCTTCCCGCTTCAAAAAAGGCAAGGAGAGCCGGCATAGATATAACGCCGCCGCTTGCCTCTGACAGTCTTTTTGCAAAAATATACAGGGGTGATTATGACGCGGCTATATGTATGTATCACGACCAAGCTATGATCCCGATAAAGATGTTCGGCTTGAATAATACCGTAAATATAACCCTGGGGCTGCCCTTTATAAGAACTTCTCCGGCACACGGCACCGCGCACGATATAGCGGATAAATTTACGGCAGATGAGAGCTCAATGCGCTCCGCTATAGAGCTAGCTATCAGCATGTATAAAAATAGATTAAGAGGGTCTTTTGAAAGTTAGAGATGTAAGAGACCTTTTTGACAGGCACAATTTCAGGCCCAATAAAAAATTGGGCCAAATTTTTTTAATGGATGAAAATATACTCAAAAAACTCTCCGGCACGCTTGATATAAAAGACAGCGAATATATTCTTGAGATAGGCCCTGGATTTGGAAATCTGACAAGGTATCTTTTAGAGAAGGCAAAAAAGGTTTTTGTGGTTGAAAAAGATGCGCGGCTCTGTGATATGATGAAAGAATATCTTAAAGATAACCTCGATAACCTGGAAATCATCTGTTGCGATATTTTAGAGTTTGATATAAGAAAATTATACAGAGAAACCTCTGAGAAGTTAAAGATTATAGGAAATCTCCCCTATTACATTACCACACCTATAATATTAAACTTGATTAAGAATAAGGACTGCATAAGCTCTATACAGCTTACGGTCCAAAAGGAGGTTGCAGATAGAATGCTTGCTGAGCCATCAACAAGAGACTATAGCTTTCTGACACTTTTGGTCCAGTTTAACTTCGCGGTTTCAAAGCTTTTTGACATATCAAGGAATTGTTTCCTGCCTACCCCGGAGGTAGATTCAACGGTAGTTAAACTTTGCCTGACTTGTACGCACAAGGAAGAGGTAATAAATGAGGCATTTTTGTTTAAACTTATAGATGCAGGGTTTAAACAGCGCAGAAAGATGCTGGTAAATCTTATTGCCGGCATGTCATTTTCAAATGTTATTGCCGGCACAGTTAACTGCGGTAATTCTAAAGAAGAAATAGCCGGGATCTTCGAGGAATTAGGCATAGACCCTAAGGTGAGGGCTGAAAATCTGTTTTTAGAGGAATTTATCCGTCTTTCTAATAGGCTTTTCAGCACTCAAAAAACTCTTGGCTAATTAATCCTGGCATAGCAATCTAAACAGTTGTAACCCTATATTTCGTCTCGAGTTGGAAGGGATAAATCCCGGACGTTAAAAAAGCAAAACCTTCGTTGGCTAATTATGGCTAACGGAGGTTTTTTGTTTTATTAGGTGTGATTATTTTAATTGTGTAGAGACGGTTTAGGTGTTATAATTTGTAACAAATTGTTGTATATAGAGGGAAAATGACCGAATTTATCGAAACATATACCGTGGAAGAAGTTGCGCGTGCATTGAAGTTGCACCCATATACGATCAGACGTTTAAGCCGGGAAGGTAAGATCCCGGCTTTTAAATTTGGAGGACAGTGGAGATTTAATAAAGAAGAGATACAAAAGTGGATGAATAAAGGGAAGAAAAAATGAGCAGCGATTTAACATTTATTACTAATGAGAGGGATCAGAATCTCAAGGATAGGTTTGAGGTTTTGATAAAGGATACGAAATTTTTTGATTGTTTGGTGGGATTCTTCTATACGAGTGGATTCTATGCGATATATAAGTCCCTGGAGGCAACCGAGAAAATCCGTATCCTTATCGGCATAAGCACAAGCCGACAGACATACGATTTGCTTAACAGGGCAGTAACCGAAAAACAACAGGCGCTACAATTTTCGCACGCAGAGACAAAGCAAGAATTTCAGGGCTTGGTTGAAAAGGAGCTGGAAGGTTCTGAAGATATCCGTCAAGTAGAAGAGGGAGTGGTTAAATTTATAGAGTGGATAAAGAGCAAGAAATTAGAAGTAAAGGCATACCCTTCGCAAAATATCCACGCTAAGTTGTATATAATGACTTTCGCGGAGGGGGACCGCGATGTAGGAAGGGTTATTACCGGCTCTAGTAATTTTACCCAGGCGGGTTTAGTTGATAACCTTGAATTTAACGTTGAATTAAAAACCCGGGCCGATTATGAATTTGCCAAGCAAAAATTTGAAGAACTCTGGAAAGACTCAGTTGATGTTAGTCAAAAATATATCCAGACCATAGAAGATAAGACCTGGCTTAATCAGAATATCACGCCTTATCAGCTTTACGTTAAATTCTTATATGAATATTTCAAGGATGAATTGAGCCAGGCAGAGGATGTTTTTATTAAGTATTTGCCCCAAGAATTCATAAGATTAGAATACCAGGAGCAAGCGGTTTTAAATGCCAAGAAGATCCTCGAGGAATATGGAGGAGTTT
This sequence comes from Candidatus Omnitrophota bacterium, assembly GCA_020052955.1. Taxonomy (GTDB): domain Bacteria; phylum Omnitrophota; class Gorgyraeia; order VGKN01; family VGKN01; genus JAGVOB01. The sequence goes on from JAGVOB010000072.1 coordinate 9,464, forward strand.
TTATTTCCGATGTGGTTGGTCTTGGGAAGACCTATATTTCAGCGATGCTTGCCGGTCAGCTCGATGGCCGGACTTTAGTTATCGCGCCTCCTGTGCTTCTTGAGAAAGCAAATCCAGGTTCTTGGCCAAACGTCTTTTCTGATTTTAGGATTCCTGCGGATTTTGAATCGTTGGGTAAGCTCGATGACATTATTGACCGGGGAACTGAAAAATATACTAACATTATAATAGATGAAGCCCATCGTTTCCGGACAGAAACCACTATGACTTATGAAAAGCTGGCAGAGATTTGTCGTGGCAAGCGAGTGATTCTGGTAACCGCTACACCTTACAACAATTCACCCAAAGACGTTTTAAGTCAGATTAAGCTATTTCAGAAAGCAAAGAAGAGCACCATTCCGAACCTTTCTGATTTGGAAGGATTTTTCAATAGCCTGCATAGAAAACTTAAAGGATTAGATAGACAAAGAGATTACGCCGAGTATATCAAAACAGTAAAAGAAAACTCGAAAGAAATCCGCGATAAAGTTCTCAAATACTTAATGGTTCGTCGGACTAGGACAGAGATTACTAATTATTTCTCCGAGGATCTCAAGAGACATAAGCTAAAATTCCCGGATGCCCAAAAGCCGGAACCGCTGTTTTACGAATTGAGCAATGAAGAAGATGCTATCTTTAATAAAACTATCGAACTTATAACCCAAAAATTCAAATACGCCCGCTATACTCCAATGCTTTACTACAAGGGCCGCATATCCCAGCCTGAAGAGATATCTCAGAGGAACATGGGCAAGTTTATGAAGATTCTTTTGATAAAGAGGCTTGAAAGCAGCTTCTTCGCCTTTAAAAAGTCCATAGACAGATTTATCTATTCCTATGAGATGTTTATCAAGGAATTTGACAAGGGGAATGTATACGTAAGCAAAAAATACACCAATAAGATTTTTGAACTATTGGAAAACGACGACGATAAGGCTGTGCAACGTTTAATTGATGAGGGGAAGGCGGAGAAATATCCCGGGAAGGAATTTACAGACGAACTTATTAAAGACCTCAAGAGTGATTTTAAGATACTAAAAGAAGTAAAGGTGTTATGGCAGGATGTGACCCGCGATCCGAAACTGCTTAAATTCTTAAATGAGCTTTCAAAAAATAAAACTCTAAAAGACAATAAGCTCATTGTTTTTACTGAATCAAAAGAAACAGCTGAATATCTATCAGGCAATATAAACAAGAAGTTTCCCGATACGGCACTTTTGTTTAGCGGAGGTTCCGGAGAGGCAACTCGCGATAAAGTAATTGAGAATTTTGATGCCCGGGCCCGACACCCAAAGGACGAATATCGTATTCTCGTATCTACTGAAGTGTTGTCAGAAGGCGTTAACTTGCATCGATCGAATACGGTTATTAATTACGATATCCCTTGGAACCCGACTCGCATGATGCAAAGAGTCGGCCGCATCAATCGCGTGGATACAAAATTCTCTGAAATATATACCTTCAATTTTTTCCCTACAAAACAATCTAACGATCAGATAAAGCTCAGGGAAGCCGCAGAGGCTAAAATCAGTGCCTTTTTAACCCTTTTAGGTGGAGATGCGGCGCTTTTAACCGAAGGTGAGCCAATTGGTTCGCACGAGCTTTTTAATAAGTTGTTTTCTAAACAGGTTATAACTGGTGAGGACGAAAAAGAAGAAAGCGAATTGAAATACCTGCAGATTATTAAGAACATCCGGGATAAAGAGCCGGACTTATTCGAAAAAATCAAGCACCTGCCTAAGAAAGCCCGTACTGGGAAAATAAACAATGAGCATAAGGAATCGCTTCTTACATATTTCAGGAGAGGTAAGCTTGAAAAGTTTTTTATCATCAAAGCTAACGAGAAGCCGAAAGAGCTTGATTTTCTTTCCGCGGCAAAACTAATGGAAGGCGATCTTGAGGAGAAAAGGCAAAAGTTACCAGAAGCATTTTATGAACTCTTAGATATGAATAAAGAGGCATTTATTTTTGCCACAACCGAAGAGATGGCGGAGTCGCATTTCAAGGGTAAAGGCGGCAGGGATAGCGCAACGAATATCCTTAAGGTATTGAAGCTTACCTTGAAAAATATGCGCCAACTCACGGATGAACAGGAATTGTATTTAAGGAAAGTCGTAAAACAGCTTGAAGAAGGAGGGCTTCCTAAACAGACTACCAAGGAAGTCCTCAAGGCCATTGATGAATTAAAGCAGGACGTAATGAACCCGTTGAAAGTTTTAGCCATGCTTCAAACCCATATTCCTGCGCGGCTTTTAGAAAGGCATTATGTCGAGTATTCGCCGGTTGTTTTTGGAAAGCGTGAAGTGATCCTATCTTTATACTTTAGCGGGGAATAACTTATGGATAAAAAACAAGCTCAGACGCTTATAAAGGAAACCTTTGAGTCGACATTCGATAAAAGCAGGTTCGTAGGTTTTGTGAAGAACCTGCTTAATGATGTGGAAGAGGCCACCTTTGTTTACAAAGGGAATTATATCCCCGATGCTTATGAGCAGTATATCAATACCTTAGAGCGAATAGGGAAATATACCGATGGTGAGCATAAAATAGATATTCTCATCGCAAAGCTCAAGAAAGAGACGTCCATAGAGCGTGCTCGCACCATGCAAAGGAATTTCGTTGCCTGGTATTTGAATGGGAGCCGGGGCGGCGAATTAAAGGATGCGCCTGATGACTCATTAATAAATGTTACCGTAAGGAAATAGTTGACTCATCGGTTCTTAGAGTAAGCAACAGCAAAAATTGCTTTAAGTTTTCTTTCAA
>JAGVOB010000187.1 GCA_020052955.1 Candidatus Omnitrophota bacterium
AAAGACAAGATATAAAAACAAAGAGAAAACGCTCTTAACTGTAAATTACTGACATTTTTAATTTGCAAAAAACCTGACATTTTCTATTTGCGTTTACAGATGTGCCCTTTTTTATTGACAATAGGTTATGAATAGGATATTTTTAGAAACAAACAAATATATAAGGAGCTCCATGGGTCATATTGATATGTACACAAATTTTAACAGGGAAATTGTCAATCTTCCGCCAAGAGCGCTGAAAGATATTCTTAAAGGCATCAAGTTAGAATCGAAAAGACAAAAAGTCTTTATGAATATTGATAAAGGGGGTATTAAGTATATAGACATAAAGCTGAGGCCGTGGTTTATTACGAAAACCCAGGTGAGGTTCCTTCATAAAATTTGTCTTGAGATGCGTTCCGCGCTAGCCAGATTATTTCCGCTGTATTTCAGCAATAAAGAGGTTAGGCAAATACTCCCCTTTAATGAGGATGAGAAGGAGTGGTTTAATCTTTTTAATAAAAGAAATATTCTGGCCAATCAGACGGTTTTAGAGAGGCTTGACTCTAACGTAACCTTTCAAGGCAAAAGGTGGGCAGAATTTAAGTTTATTGAGTCAAATTCTGTGGGTGTTGGGGGGATTCATTATGTCCCGGTTATAAATAAAATTATTAACAAGGTTGTGATTAAAGCTATTAAAAGAAATTTCAAAAATTTAAGGGTTTCACCCACTGACGATTTCAGGGATATTTTGTTGGGCATGATGAAAAAGCACGCTCTATCAATTGGCAGGAGGCGGCTAAACGTTGCCTTAGTTGAGGTACTGTACGACACTGAAGGAGGCACGGATGAGTTCTTGGGCCTAAAGGAATATTTTGGACATAAAGGTATTAAGGCTTTTGTCTGTGACCCGAGGGACCTCTACTTAAAGAAAAGGGAAATTTATTTTAAAAATAACCAAATAGATATTATGTATAGAGACTCTGAAATTTACGAGTTGATAGATATAGAAAAAAAGGGTAAGTCCGTTAGGGCCATCAAGGAGGCCTTTTTGAATAATCAGGTTATATCATCCGCTTCAGGTGAACTCGACCACAAGAGCACCTTTGAGATATTAACCAGAGAGGATCTTTTAAAACATTTTACCCCTGCACAAAGAAAACTTTTTAAGGATTATGTTGTCTGGACAAGGCTTATATTTGAAAGAAATACCTCATCCCCGGCAGGTAAACGTATAGACCTGATATATTTTATGAAGAAAAACAAGAATAATCTTGTAATTAAGCCTAACAGAGCATACGGCGGTAAGAATGTAAGCATAGGGCTATTTACAAGACAGAATTCATGGGAAACACTGATAGATAAATGCGTAAAACAGCCCTCTGAATACGTGATTCAGGAATTAGCTGAAATTAAAAGTGAGGCGTTTCCTGTCTTTGATGGTAATAAAGTCGCTTTTAAGGACTCTTACGTTATAACCGGCTGTGCTGCTACCGACACCGGCATAGCATTTTTAGGAAGGGCATCCGCTGAACCGGTGGTAAATGTATCGAGGGGCGGAGCATTGATAGCGACTTTCTTGCTTGATTCTTAATCCCGGATTTTTCATTAGGAAAATCCGCCCCGAGCGAGTGCGAAGCCTACCTTTAGGTATAGCGAGTGGCCGCATGGCCAAACTCTACGAGAGTTCGGCCGGCTTTGCGGGGTATCCCAAAATTTGGGACATTAATTAGACTAAAACCCTTCATGATTTTAAAAGAAAATAAAAATCTAATCCCGTCACCAGAGTTCCATGGCGGATCGGGACGTCGCCCCAAGATGGGCGTGGTAAGTTTAGGTGGGGCTCCAGGTATATTTTTATCGATTGTTTTTTTCATGATATGCCAGCATTGTATATTCGCCCAAGAAATAAAACGAAAAGATAATAGCGCGGATCTATTTATTCAAAGCGGAGTAACCAAGTTAAATTCAAAGGACTATAAAAATGCAATAGATGATTTTAGAAACGCCCTTAGATTGTCTCCCGATGATACGCAAGCAAAAAAATATTTGGCGATTAGCCTGAACAACTATGCCCTCCTAATTACTAAGGAATCCGATTCAGATAATGCGATAACCTGCTTGGAGGAATCGGTTAAATTATATGAGGATGAAGTGGCCAGAAATAATCTCTCAGGCCTTTTCCTTGAACGGGCGGTTAATTTCTATAACCGTCACGAGCAAAGTAATGCCCTTTTCTTTTCAAGAAAGGCATTAGAGGTAAAAAAGGATAATGCAGAGGCTTTAAAACTTATGGGGAATATATTCTATAACATGGAAAAATTAGATGAAGCCCTGTCTTATTATGCCAAGGCCGTTACGTTATTACCCAATGATACCGAGATAAGAAAATCTATAGATAATATAAAAAAAGAAAAGGCGCTAAAAGGATCTTTTAGGAATATCCCAAGCGCAAAATTTATTATAAGGTATGAAAATAAGTCTGCGGATTTTGATTATTATCAGTTCAGGCCCATATTAGACGAAGCTTATAGGGTGATAGGTCAGGATTTAGGCCTTTTTCCCTCCGAACAGTTAGTCGTCATTCTTTATACTCAGGAAAGCTACAAGAATCTTAAGGAACAACCTTCATCGGTAACGGGGCTTTTTGACGGAAAGATTCATATTCCGCTTCGAGACGGCGTAAAGGATACAAGCGAGTACAAAACCGTTGTTTATCATGAATATACGCACGCGCTTATATTTGACTTGACCTTAGGAAGATGCCCGATCTGGCTAAATGAAGGGCTTGCTGAATACGAGGAATCGAAGATTAAGCCTGTAGAATTAAGGAGGCTAAAAGCCGCCCTGAAAAACAATTCCCTTATAGGAATATCTTCCCTTGATCAAACCTTTTCGTTGATGAATGGACGGCGGCAACTAACACAGGAAGAGCAGGAATTAATAGCGCTTGCATATGAGGAATCGTATACTATCGCAAAATATATCCTGCATAGGTTTACAAGAGCGCATATTCAACAATTGCTCAGGAGGTTAAGGGAGGGGGCGTCTATTAATGAAGCCTTAAAAAGAGAGCTCTATCTATCGGTAGAACAACTGCAAAAGCAATGGATAGAGTTCATACAAAATAATTACCGATGAAAAAAGACACCGAAAAATTCAGATATGGCTGTGTTGCAATTATCGGAAAGCCAAATGTCGGCAAGTCCACGATACTAAATAATATACTCTCCAAAAAAGTAACTATAGTTTCAGATAAGCCTGAGACAACCAGGCATAGGATTCTGGGAATTTTAACAAGGGAGGACTTCCAGATAGCCTTTATTGATACCCCGGGCATCCACAAGCCATTTTATCCCTTGGGCAAGCAGATGGTAATGACCGCAAGGGCATCGGTGGATTATGCCGACCTTGTATTGTTTGTAATGGATGCCACAAACGCCATAAAGGAAGAAGACATAAGAGTGATTAATTTCTTGAGAGAAGCTAAAAAGCCGTCCGTACTCGTAATAAATAAAATCGACCTTGTTAAAAAATCAAGGCTTTTACCCTTGATTGATGAGGCGTCAAAGCTTTTCGAATTTAATGAGGTTTTGCCGCTATCAGCACTGAATAAGAATGATATTGCAATACTATTGGGGGTTATCAAGCCTTTTATGCCCGAAGGGCTCATGTTATACCAAAGAGAGACTATTACGGACAGATCAACTGAATTTCTAATAGGCGAGCTTATAAGAGAAAAAGTGCTCGAATTCACAAGGGATGAGATTCCGCATTCCGTAGCGGTTTCAGTAGAGGATTTTATAGAAAGAAAAGAGAAAAACCTCTATTATATAGGGGCAATAATATTTGTGGAGCGGTCCTCTCAAAAGCCCATAATTATCGGCCATAAGGGAAGTATGCTGAAAGTAATAGGAAAATCTGCTAGAGAAGAGATAGAGGTGTTACTTGGTAAAAAGGTTTTTTTGGAACTGTGGGTAAAAATACTGAATAATTGGAGGAAAGATCCTCATGCTATCAGAATGCTTGGATATAGCGAGTGAAAATTAAGAAGCTGATGGTGGTCTGCCTTTGGCGGAAATGCCACCGCAAGCAGCATACCGCTCGCCCCGTTAGACCCATCCTTAAAGGTTTAGGATGGTCTATCCTGCTGGATTGCTGGATTAGAGAAGAATTTTATAACGAGGTCTAACGGGGTTTACTTGATCTACAAGGAAATTAAATAGATCCTTCGTCACCTTTGGCTCCTCTCGGGACCGAGGGGCAGGATAAATTAAACCAATGTTAAAATGCAATGTTGGTTTAGTTTAATTTCCTATGAAAAATTTAAAAATCTGGGTAAAGGCCGTAAGGGCGCCATTTTTTACCGCCTCCATGGCCCCGGTAATATTAGGGGCAGCGGTTGCTTGGAATAGATTTCATATCTTTAGCCTATTTTTATTTCTTTTAACCCTTTTAGGGGCTGTTTTAATTCATGGCGGAATAAACCTTTCAAATGATTATTTTGATTTTAAGAGCGGCGCCGACCAAAAAAATTTACACCCAACTCCTTTTAGCGGGGGTAGCAGGGTTATTCAAGAAGGGCTCTTATCCTCCGAGAGTATATTTAAAGCTTCAGCAACATTAATCTTTTTGGGAGGCCTTATAGGCATTTATTTGAATTATGTCTGCGGGTCTAATGTTATACTATATATAGGATTAACCGGTGTTTTTCTGGGATTTTTCTATACTGCAGCTCCTTTAAGATTGGGGTATCATGGTCTGGGGGAGGTTGCAGTTGCGATCGGATTCGGCCCCCTGATCGTGCTTGGTAGTTTTTTTGTGCAGGCAAGGACCATTTCGTTTGCGGCTCTCTTTTCGTCTATTCCCGTAGCCATACTTATTGGCCTCGTTTTATTTATTAATGAGTTTCCCGACTACGATCCTGATAAACACTCTCATAAAAGGAACCTTGTTGTGATGCTTGGGAAGGACACAGCCAAGTATGTTTATATAGCATGTCTTTTGCTTTGTTATTTGATAGTTGCGATTGGGGTAGGCTTTAAAATAATACCTTTTACAACCCTGATAACTCTTATTACATTTCCGCTCGCCGTAAAGGCCATATTAACCCTTTTAAAACATTATGACAAAATATATGAATTGGTTCCTGTCAACCTCACTACCGTAAGGCTGCATGTGCTTATAGTAACATTTCTGGCAATAGGCTTTTTGTTCGGTAAGGCGCATTGAAGATGGAACTTTCTCAAATTTATAAGCCAATAGAAAAAGAATTATCCTGCGTTAGGGCGCTTATAAAAAATAATCTTACCGCAGATTTATTTACCTCAGAGCTTTGCCGTTATATACTCAAGACAGAAGGTAAAATGATAAGGCCGGTCATTATTTTATTATCCTCGAAGTTGTCGGATAATTTAGCAGGAATTGAATCCCCGAGGCTTAAGATATGGCAATTCGCAGCAGCAATTGAGCTTATCCATACAGCCACGCTGATTCATGATGATATGATAGATAAATCTTGCATGCGGAGATTTCATCAGACTATAAACGCAAAATGGGGTGATGATTTTTCAATACTTTTCGGGGATTATCTTTTTTCTAAGGCGTTTTCCGTCTTGGCTGAAATAGATTCCGCACAGCTGCATAAACTGACCTCTGAAGCGACAAACAAGATAAGCGAAGGCGAATTTGCACAGCTTAATAATAGATATAATTTAGCTCTAACAAAGGAGGAATATCTCTTTGTCCTGGAGCGAAAAACGGCCTCGTTATTCAGTGCCTGCACAAAGGGAGCTGCTATTCTAATAAATCTAAGTAGTCAGGAACAGGATAACCTTTTTCAGTTCGGTTTAAATTTTGGTATGGCTTTTCAGATAATTGACGATATCCAGGATTTTGTTGGCTCTGAGTCTATATTGGGCAAGTCATACTTAAATGACATGGGAGGCGGAAAGATTACTCTCCCGATAATAGGCCTATTAAAACAGATTACCGGCGAAGAAAGACAAACAGTCGCCAGAATTTTCGATAGGAATCGCAAAATATCTACTACAGGAAAAGATGTTCAATTGCTCTTGGATTTGCTAAAGGAGAATAACGGTATATCCTCTGCCATTAAAGAAGCAGATAAATTTCTAACAAAGGCCAATGCTTCATTAGAAAACATGAAGGAATCTCCCGGGAAAAACGGATTAGTAAATCTGACCGGCTATCTGTTGAATTTAATGCAGGCTCAAAATTCATTTGCTACTAGGGCACTGTAATAAAAATTTATATACAGTGCACTAAGAGGGTGTGGGGGAGACCGTTCCCCACGGTTGGGGGGTGCTCAGTGACCCTGCACCATACGGTGTAGGGGAACGCCGAAGGGGGGCTTGGTGGCTGTGCGCCAATTGTCCCTCCCGTATGCATATATTCTCGACGGAGAAATTGCTATCGCTCGTCGATAAATCAATTGATTTTATCTGGCCTCCT
>JAGVOB010000209.1 GCA_020052955.1 Candidatus Omnitrophota bacterium
CATCGTTACTCACCCCTTTTTAGGGTGAGTATACCTGACATTTTCTATTTGCAGAATACTGACATTATTATATTGCGTCTACAGCTATTTTTGGTCTAAAAAATGAGGAAATTGAGACTGTTGCAAAACCTTTGTTTGACGCAATCTTCCGATATGAGAGCGTTGAAAAGAAAAGCTTTTTCAACACTATCAAATTATTCCTTTTTTTCCTCAGCCTTTTTGGAGTGACTGATTACAATTTGAGCGATTTTCTGCGGGACTTCCTCGTAGTGAGAGAACCTCATGGAATACGTACCTCTGCCGCCCGTCATTGAGCGAATCTCTGTGGCATATTTTAACATTTCAGCAAGCGGGGCTGTCGCCTTTATTACCTGCGTCTTGGTACGCTGCTCCATTCCTATAATCCTGCCGCGCCTCGAATTTAAATCCCCTGTTATGGACCCCATATACTCCTCGGGGATTATTATCTCTACGTTCATTATCGGTTCAAGCAAAACGGGAGAGGCTTCCTCCTGCCCTTTTTTAAACGCCATAGAACCCGCTATCTGGAACGCCATATCCGATGAATCAACAGGATGGAACGAACCGTCATAAACTGTTACCCTTATATCGACAACCGGACACCCTGAAAGTACTCCCGTATTCATAGCCTCTCTTACGCCTTTTTCTACTGAAGGGATAAAGTTTCTGGGTATGGAGCCGCCGACTATCTTATCTACAAATTCAAAACCTTTTTCTCTCGGCATAGGCTCAAGCTCCAGCCAGCAGTCTCCGTATTGGCCCCTGCCGCCCGATTGTCTCTTATACTTACCCTGAACCTGTGCCTTCTTCTGAATAGTTTCTTTATACGGTACCTTCGGCACCCCTATTTCTACATCTACGCTATATTTAGACTTTAACCTTGAAACCATAACCTCAAGGTGCATATCTCCCATCCCGGAGATTATTAGTTCTTTCGTTTGGGTGTCCATTTTAACCTTGAAGGTAGGATCCTCGCTGGCAAGTTTTTGAAGTGCCCCCGAAATCTTTTCCTCATCCGTCCTTGACTTTGGCTTTACGCTTACCGACAATACGGATTCGGAAAATTTTATCTCCCCGTATAAGACAGGATTCTTCTCGTCGCAAAGGGTATCCCCTGTCGTTGTATCCTTGAGCTTAGCAACCGCAACTATATCACCGGCTATTGCATTCTTTATGGGTAACTGGTTTTTGCCCTGGAGTAAATACATCTGGCCTATGCGTTCCTTGGATTGTTTACTTGAATTAAAAAAAGTCGAATCCGAACTTAAAGAACCCGAAAATATCCTGAAGAGCGTAAGCTGGCCTACGTATGGGTCGGATATCGTCTTAAAAACCAGTGCCGAAAATGGGCCCTCCGGGCTTAGCTTCCTCATCTCCTCCTTATCGGAATTCGGAAAAATACCCTTAACCTGGCCTCTATCTCCGGGCGAGGGTAAATAGTCCGCTATCGCATCCAGGACCGGTTTTATTGAAAGGTTTTTTACCGCCGAGCCCAAAAATATGGGGATTATCTTTGCAGAAACCACTCCGCCATTTAATACCTTTTTAACCTCCTCGAGCGAAAGCTCGCCTCCCTCCAGATATTTTTCCAATAATTTATCATCTATCTCGGCAACCTTCTCTATCAACTGTTCCCTTAATTTTAATGCAGACTTTTTCTCGTTCTCATCAAGCTGTTCAAGGCCTTCCTGCGCCAATAAATCGCACGAACCCTTAAAATTAGCCTGCTTGCCTATGGGGTATTGAAGCGGTATGCATCTTTTCCCAAAAATATCCTGTATAGAAGTGACTGTTGTCAGAAAATTCGTGTTTTCCTTGTCGAGTTTACTAATAAATATAATTCTAGGAAGATTGTTCTGTTCCAGAAAATCCCATACTCTTTCTGTACCCACCTCTACCCCGCCCACCGCATCAACTATAACTATTCCCGAATCCACCGCCCGAAGCGCGCCTATCATATCTCCTATGAAGTCTGCATAACCCGGCGTGTCAACAAGGTTTATCCTTTTGTTGTTCCAGGTCAAATTCAGGAATTTTGAATTTATGGTTATCTTCCTCTCAATCTCGTCGGGATTATAATCACACACGCTCGTACCATTTGCGACGCTGCCAAGCCTGGTGTTTGCGCCCGAATTAAAAAGAAGCGCTTCTATCAACGATGTCTTCCCGGCGCCAGAATGCGCAACTACAACAACATTTCTGATATCATTGATCGTATAATTTTCCAAGGCAAAATCTCCTTAATGAGTCCGCCTTAGGCGGACGAATTAATCCCGCAGCTTACGCAGAAGATTTCGAAGAAATCTTCAAGTGTCTAAGCGAGGGATAATAAAATTTTATATAGGTTATAAAATAATACTACTCTAAACTTTATCTGGCAAGGGAAAAATTGGGGAACAGGCGGGGGACTATTTCATGTCCCCTTGACACCCCTACGAGTAACTTCTTTTTGCTTGTCCAAAAATAAGTTACCAAGAAAAATGACACCCCGAAAAATTTTCCCTTGCCTTCAGGCAGGTCGGTCTTTTTGACTCGGTAAAATCGGGGTCTGCGCAACTTGTCCCACAATTGCGGGACTTCGTCCCTCACTTTGTTCGGGATGCCTACGGCAACAGTGCTCGACCTGTTAACCGATTTTCCCTCACAAAAAACCTAAAATTTTTAAGGGGAGAGACATTATTTTAAAACGCATTTCAAAAACTACGTTGATTTTTGGCAAGGGAAAAATTGGGAAGGGTTGTTAAAAATTAAGGAAGGTATCTCTAAATTCCTTCTTATTTGCCTAAAGAAAATTAGTATTGTGTCCCCCGATTTCCATCCCCCGATTTCCAAAATCTGTTAAGAATTTTAAGATAAGTTTTATAACGAGTTAAGAGTCGCTGACTGATGAATCTAATGCCTCCATTTTGTTTTGTTTCCAAATAGCATACTTACTCGAATACCTCTCTTTGAGCTCATGATAGAAATCTTCTTGTACCGCTGATTTTACTATCATATTCTCCAAATCAACCAGACAATCCCAATAAAAATTTGGGACTGGATCTGCTTTCTTGCATTTCCTACAATTGGGACTCATGTAATAAGTATATCGTCCACAATGTTTACAGCGGATAAGATCTTTACTAATAGTAAAATTTTTCATCCAAACATGAATTTTATAAGTTAAAATAATTAAAGCTATTAGGAAAAGACATTGGAATGGCCATCTTAACAAAAAAGCATAAAAAGACATTCCTTCCGCATATTTGTTACTCAAAGACATGAAAATAATAAAACTTGCTATTCCTGTAATAAATTTTATTTTATCAACCCATCCGAAATGCCTAAGTATTAGTTCATTTCTAAAATGAATCTTATCTTTAGGCCACATATATTTATTCGTAATATTTTTACAATTTTCTAAAATGGATGGTATGATTTCTAATAATCTCCAATAATTACTCTCAAATTCTTCAAGTTCTGCTACAACGCTTTCGTACTCACCCTTATTGTATAAAAAAATAAGACTCAGATAGTTTTTGTTTAAATAGTTAGAAACAGGTCTGGTTTTTTTATCCATTGTTTACCCTTGCTATGGGGTATTGAGGGGTATTGGGTATTGAGGGATACTTCCTATATTTCATAGATAATTTGAGATGGTAATTCTAGGGACACTGAACTTGCCCCGATTTAACGGACACCGAATAGTGGTATAATAACACAAGGGGGTGTCCTGTGGAACGAAAAAGTAAACGAAGAAGTCATGG
>JAGVOB010000071.1 GCA_020052955.1 Candidatus Omnitrophota bacterium
AGGAGTGCCCTCGCCACCAGCCTTCCAATTCTGCCAAATCCGTTTATGCCAACCTTTACAGCCATATCAAATACCCCCTTATTAATTTTTATATTGAGACCGTTGCAAAACCTTTATTTGACGCAGTCTTGAGATATCTGCCGAAAGAACTCTCGTCTCCTCGAGATGAAAGTGTTGAAAAGAAAGGCTTTTTCAACACTTTCATATTTTAACTTTGCGCAAGTATTTTGCCGCATGTTCCGGCGAAACAGGGTTTATATAAAATCCGCTGCCCCATTCGAAGCCGGCGATTCGTGAAAGTTTAGGCATTATCTCAATATGCCAGTGATATGCGTCGATCTTGGGATTTTCAGATGGAGACGTATGAATTATAAAGTTATATGAAGGGTCAAGTAGCAGCTTTCTTATCCTGTTAAGGGTTTCTCTAAGTATCCTTGCGAGGTCAATTATCCCTTCCTGTTTTGTCCTGCAGAAGCAGTGGCTGTGTTCCTTAGGCAATATCCAGCACTCATAGGGAAAGCAGGACGCATATGGAGCGAATGTTATGAAGGATTTATTCTCTGTAATTACCCTCTCCTCATCTTCAATCTCTTGCCTGATCATATCGCAGAAGACACACCTTTCTTTATATTCAAAATAGCTTTCCGAGCCGATTAATTCCTCATTCACCCTTTTCGGCACAATAGGTAATGCAATAAGCTGAGAATGAGAGTGTTCAAGGGAGGCGCCTGCAGGCTCACCGAAGTTTTTAAAGATTAATATATATTTAAACCTAGTGTCCTTGAGCAGGTCCAAAGCCCTGCTGCAGTAGGTAAATAATACCTTTTCAAGCTCAAATTCTGTCAGGTCTGCCATCTGCTTGTTATGGTCCGGTGTCTCGATTATTACTTCATGTGCACCTATACCGTTCATCATATCGTAAACGCCAACGCCTAGCCTGTCAAGTTCCCCTTCGATTCCCAGCGCCGGAAATTTATTAGGAATAACCCTGACATTCCATCCCGGGGTATTAGGTTTTGTGTTGTCTTCCCTGTGGGCCGTTATCTCGGGAGGCGTCTTATCCTCGCTGCCCGGGCAGAAGGGGCAAAACCCCCCTTTCTTTATCCTGGGCTCTGTCATAAACTCAGAGGGGAGTTTCTCCCTCTCAGAGGCTATTATTATCCATCTTCCCGAAATAGGGTCACGTCTTAGCTCGCCCATTATATTTTAACCTCTCTTAAGAAAGCCGCTGCCTCCTCAGGCGGTGTCGGATTTATATAAAATCCGCTGCCCCACTCAAAGCCGGCCATGCGGGTTAGTCTAGGCATTATCTCAATGTGCCAGTGATAGTCGCTGTCTATAGTTTTCCAGTATCCGGCAATTGGTACCCTGCAGGGTGCTGTATGTAGAATATAGTTATACGGGGGGTCATTTAAGGCAATTGATAATTTCTTAAGCACGGTTCTAAGCGTCGTAGCAAGGTTTAATAACTTCCCTCTGTCTATATTTATAAAGTCCGCCGAGTGATCCTTTGGCATTATCCATATCTCAAACGGAAACCTTGAAGCGAAGGGCGTAATGGCAATAAATCCGTCTGAGTCCAATATGACCCGTTGTTTAGTATCAATCTCCTGTTTTATTATATCACAGAAGATGCAGCGTTCCTTATAATCGTAGTATCTCTTTGCACCCACAAGCTCTTCCTTGACCCGCTTGGGGTTAACCGGCATAGCTATAAGCTGTGAACGGCAATGTCTTATTATACTTGCACCGGAGATAAACCTGTAATTTTTGAAAAGAAGGGTATACTTAAATCTTTTATCCCTCTGTAGATCGACCATTCTGTTTATATATACATTAAGAATCTTCTCAATCTGCTGGTCTTTCAGGTCTGCTATGCTCGATTCATGTTTTGGGGTTTCAATAATTATCTCGTGGGCGCCTATTCCATTCATCATATCATACATTCCCTTACCCCGCCTATCAAGATTGCCCTCTACATGCAGAACCGGGGAAATACTGGGCACAACCCTCACCTGCCAGCCGGGGGAGTTAGGCTGGGCTGCATGAGGTTCTCTTATCGCTAGAATCTCAGGAGGCGTCTGTTTTTCATTTCCATCGCAGAACGGACACGACGGTTCATTATTTGCGTTATGAATAGCGGCAAAATCTTGGGGCCTCTTTGCCCTTTCGGTGGCAATTATAACCCATCTTCCTATTATAGGATCTTTTCTTAACTCAGGCATTATTTGGCCTCTTAGTTAAAAGGTGCAAAAAATCGTTTGCGTTTAATACGCCGACTACATTTTTCTCGGCGTCCTGGACTACGATTAAATTGAATTTCTTGCTAATAACGCTTCCCATTGCTTCCTTAAGGGATTTATCTTTTTGCATAAGGAAAAAATCCTTACTGGCAAGCTCACCCAGAGTTTTTGAAAACTCTTTCTCAAATACGCTAAATGTAACGATAGGCTCTTTCTTTTTCGTAAAAATCATCTTGTCTCTTATATAGTCATAAAAGCCTGTCGCGTGTATTTTTTTATAGCTTATAACAATGGGAAAGTAAAGCTTTTTTTCAATAAAATTAAGATGATTTTCTAAGGTGGATATATGGGATTCCGGTTCAATAGTCAAAAGATACCTCAGGGAGCTGTCGGGTATATTTTCTTCCCTCCCTTCGGGGATAGCGGCAAGATAGGCTATTTCATAGGCTTCGTCTAAGCTTGCACCTAGAGAAGCATCGTGTTCCTTTATGTAATAAGAGAGCTCATCATCCTGGTCTTTGAAACAGAGCGAATATTTTTCAAGGGTATCGATAGCGTCGCTTAAAAAAACCCCCAATGCAACATCTGTGTTATAAATAAGCCCGCTAAAAATTATAGCTGCATCATCCGATTGGCCCGGACCGACTTTATATCTTATGTAGAAATACCGATATCTATAAGAGTCAGCCGCTGCTATATCTTCATCCTGTATTATTAGGCCGGAAGTTTTATAGTATTCGATCTTATCCATGTTTGGCTGGTGCGCCAGTATTTCTGCATCAAGGCCCATTTCATTCATTTTTTCAATGTCAACTAAGAAACATTTGCCATATCCGATATTTACCTTATAGAGATCCTCGGTCTTTTTCCTTATGCTATGGTCGTCCCTTAATCCGCCAAAATAAAGGCCTTTTAGAATATCCTTGGGATTGACTATTCTGTCCTTAAATAAAGGTATTCCCAAAAGCGGTTTGCTATTTTTGTTTAATAATTTTTCCTTCCCGTTACCGTTTAGAGCGTCCTTTACGTATTCTACAACTTCGTCTATAAGCTGTTGTCTTAGTTTACGCACACTCTGGGGCTTTAAGCCGAGCGCAACAACGATATCATCCATTGAGGTATTGACATAATACATCTTGCCAAAAGCGCCCGAACCGTTGTGTGCCCTGCCCTCCAGCGACTGCATTAAAATAAGGTCTTCTATTTCATCCGAGGTAAACAATCTTTCCTGCGACTTTAGATTATTAAAGTCTTTTAAGATTAATTCTCTAGGGGCAACTCTATTTAGTATCATAATTTAATTGTTTATCCCTGATTTTTCACGCCTGCCCGCCCTTTGGCGGGCGAGCAGGAAAAATCCGCCCCGAGCGAATGCGAGGGGCTGCACGGTCTCTCTCGACGAGAGTTCGGCCGGCTTTGCGAGGTATCCCAAAATTTGGGTTTATAGGCACATACGACAATGCGAGATTATAGCAAGCTAAATTTTATATTTCAAGTAAAATATTTATATATTTTGTTAACCTGTCAAAATCAAAATTTGTATCCTTACAGGGGCCGTTTGGAAGGTTTAAGGTTATCCCCAGGATTCTTTTTTTAGAGAACAAGCTGAATATGCCTGCTACAAGCTCTTTCTCACAGGCAATAGCCACTATAGTTGACAACCTTTTATCCTTTACAAGCCCAAGCGCCATAAGGCCGCCGCTTGCAAAATTCAACCTTATACCAGTTTTTCTAGAAAGTTCTACCAGAGATTTTGTCTGACACTTGCCGCATAGAAGGCAATTGTTTATATCGTCTATTATATTTTGTTTACACTTGGAAGATTTTAAGCAATGCGGCCCCAACATTATGATCTCGTTACTCTTGGCCTTTGTGCGCAATAGGGTATGTATAAAATTATTTAAATTTATGATAACCTTTCTCATCTGCCTAAAATTTGCCCTTCTTTAAGGCGGTGGCCCAATAGAAATTCTCTTGTGTGCATACGCTTTGAACCTTCGAGCTGCAGTTCGAATATTTCAATATAGCCTTTTCCGGTTTTGACCAGCATGCTTTCTTTTAGTATGGCGGCGAGACAACCCGGTACGCATCCGGCTTTCTCGGATTCATCCGATACTTTCGTTTTAAATATCTTAAGCAAAGCACCGTTTAGATATGTATGGGCGCAGGGCCAATCCAGAAGTGCCCTGACTTTGTTATGTATTTCTTGCGCCGACTTGTCCCATTTTATAAGGCCGTCACTTTTTTTCAGCAAGGGTGCGTATGTGGCAAATCTTTCGTCCTGGGGTATGAAGTCTATATTTCCCGATTCAATTTTATCCGCTATGTCTATTAAGAGGGATGTGCCTTTATGAGAAAGCTTTTCTGATAGTGAAATTATATCATCCTCCGGGTTTATCATAATGGTATTTTGGGCTATTATATCCCCTGCGTCCATTTGTTCATTCAACCTGATGATACTAACCCCCGTTTCTTTTTCCCCGTTTAATATCGCCCAGTTCATTGGCGCCGCTCCCCTGTACCTCGGTAAAAGCGAAGGGTGAATGTTTATAGAAAATTTTTTCGGGAGCGCTAGCAATTCAGCTGAGAGGATCTTGCCGTAGGAAGCAACTACAAATAGATCTGCCGATAAGGCCTTTAGGATTTCTATAAAGAACCTTTCGTTCGGGTATTTAGGCTGAAGTATATCGAGCCCTAAACTAAGTGAATAGTTTTTAAGCTCAGATGATATCTTCTTTAAACCGCGCCCCTTCTTTGCATCCGGAGCTGTCACCACTCCTATTATTTTATGCTTAGATTTATAAAGGTATTCTAGCGGCCGCAATGCGAACATACCCGACCCAAAGAAGACAATATTCATAAGATGCTTTTGGGCGAAAGTGTGCGTGCCTTTTTTAGGCGCTCCAGCAAATTTACCCTGTCAAAGATTAAAACACCGTTTAGGTGGTCTACTTCGTGCTGGATTATACGGGAGAGGAGTTCCTTCACCTTTAGTTCTACCATTTTACCTTCCATATTCATAGCATTGACGATTATCTCATCGTATCTGTTAACATTAAAGGTTGCCCCTGGTAAGCTCAGGCATCCCTCCTCCATCCTGGCCTTTCCCTTCCCGGATTTTATTTTTGGGTTTAAGAGGACCAGCGTAGCATCTTCCTCATATGGTTTTATAATGCATAATCGGATACTAGAACCTATCTGAGGCGCCGCAAGCCCAACCCCCCCGGCAACCTTAAGTGTTTCAATCATATCCTGCGTTAATTTTAAAATCTCATCAGTTATTGCTGAAATTTTTTTAGCCCTTTTGCGCAATATAGAACTTGGATATTTTTTTATCTCTAATATCGCCATAAATTTCCTTTCGTTTAATATTGCGTTATTTTAGCACAATTCTTTGAAATTTCAATTAAATAAAACCAACTATGAGACTTAGCATATCGGTTGATTTTATTTAGACCCTTCGCTACGCTTCCCTCGATTTTACTCGGGATGGTGAGCGAAGTCGAACCACAGGGTAAATGCGACCATAAATATGTTAAACCCAAATTTTGCATTAGAAATTTGCCCCAAAGGGGTTGCATGACAAAATCCTAGTCGGATTTTGTCAGTTTTGCAAGGTAATCCCGGATTTTTTGTTGCACTATTTTGTGCAGATGCAAAATTCGGGATACCCCGCAAAGCACGGACAAATTCTCGTCGAATTTGTCCGTGCGGCTCTTCGCTATCGCTCAGAACGGATTTTGCTATTGCAAAATCCGGGATAAAATTCAATTGTGTCCGCATTTATTATTCATTGACATAAGGTAAAAAAGATATTATATTAAGGGCATAAATATATGGCTAATTTGAATGGATCTGATATTCCGTATAATGAAATACCGAGAGAGATTAAGGATCTGTTTGACAAGGGAATGCAGGCATTTGCCAGGAATAATTATGAGTATGCAATTGAGCTTTTTTCTCGGGCCTTAAGGTTAAAATTTGACTTTGCCGATGCAAGGCATTATCTGAGGCTTTCACAGCAAAGATTTTTTAAGGAACGCCCTCCAAAATTTCTAACCAAAACGGTAAACAAGCTGAAATGCCTCATTTATAAGCTGCGTGCGCTTATATTCCGCTTACGAGGTGATATAAAAAGATCAATCTATGAATACGAAAAATTGTTGTATAAGGAACCTTTTAATGAAAAGGTTCTGCTTGAACTTGCGATTATTTTCAGGAGAGAAAACCAGACAGATAGTGCCCTGCGGACCTTTGAGGAAGTAGTGCAGCTGAATCCTAAAAATATTAACGCTCTGAAGAATTTGGGAAAGCTTTATATGCAAACCGATGATTTATCAAAGGCAAGGAGTTGCTTTAAAACCGTTTTATCTATCTCGCCTCGCGACTTAGACGTGGAAAAATTCCTGAGGGATCTTGATGCCCTGGGTACATTAAAGAGAAGCTTTCCTAACCCAGCAGGGTAGACCATCCTGATACCTTTAGAGGATGGGTCTAATCCAGCGGGATAGTCCTTACTGATACCTCTCCAAGGAAGGGACTAAGTAAACCCTACCTCGGGTCCATATCAATTGTTAGATATCTGCGCGAACGAAAACCAATCTTTCCGATAACGTATTTAATCGCATTTAAATTATTAATATTGTCTTCTGCCTTTAATATTAATGACCAGATGTAATATCCTTTAACCTTTTTTGCATGGTGCGGGCTCGGCCCAATAATCTCAATATTATGTGCGGATTTTTGATTGATTAGCATATTTTTGATTTGAAGTAATAAACCCTTGGCTATTTTCTCTCTCTTTGCCCTGGAAATTATATTAGCCAGCCGGCAATAAGGAGGAAAATTTAGCTCTTTTCTAAGTGAGAGCTCCTTCTTATAGAAGTAATTATAATTTTTAGATTTGATCGCCTTTAAAATATATAGACTGGGTACGAATGTTTGAATTAATAATCTCGAATCGGAAATAGACATGGTCTTGCTGTTTAATATGTGCATTAATGTTTGAAATGTTTTTTCCGTGGACCTGAAATCAGCAATATTTATAAAGTTATCAAAGGAGATTATAGCTACCAACTTTATAGAGTCTATGTCCAATGCCTTTAATGCGGCTGTAGTCCCAATCAGAATATCTATTTTATTGCTTGAAAGTCTCTCTAATATACTGTTTGATGCAATTTTTTGAGAGGATGTGTCGCTGTCGTATCGTTCCGTCCTTAATTCAGGAAAAAACCTGGCTATCTCGCTCTCAACTTTCTCGGTTCCGAATCCGTGGAATTTAATATGATGTTTTTTGCATGCCGGACAGAATTCAGGCAGGCTCATAGAAAAATTGCAACGATGGCAATTCAGTATTTTTTTATCGAAGTGATATACGAGGGGGGTATTGCAATTTTTGCACTTGATTATAAAACCGCATCCCATACAGCGGCTGGACGTTGAAAACCCGCGCCTGTTTATAAGAATGAGGGCATTTTGTTTATTATCTACAACCATCCTTTTAATATTGTCACGCAAAGGCATTGATAAGAATCTATTCTTATAATTATCCCATTCCTCCATTTCGGCCACCATTATTCTTGAAGGGCTAAAATAAGGTTTTTTTTCATTAGTTCTTATAAAGCAGTATCTGCCCTGTTTTGCCAAATAATAGGATTCTACCCTTGGGGTGAGGCTTGCAAGGATTGTTTCAGAGTGGGAAAGTTCAGAGCGTTTTATAGCAACATTTACCGCGTCATAACGAGGGGTCTTTTCCTGTTTGTAAGAATTATGGTGTTCATCGTCTAC
The DNA here is from genome assembly GCA_020052955.1 of Candidatus Omnitrophota bacterium. GTDB lineage: Bacteria > Omnitrophota > Gorgyraeia > VGKN01 > VGKN01 > JAGVOB01. Next base: position 8,031 of record JAGVOB010000071.1, read on the forward strand.
TATTATCAGGCCTAAATTCTCAAAAGGGGCAAATACCGCCATACGGGTGCCAAGAGCAATTATGGATTTCCCTTTTTTTATGCTCTTCCAGTTTAGAAGCATATTTTTTTCGCTAAGGGAGCTATGGATTAAAGATATGCAATCTCCGAATTTCTCTTTAAGGACTTCAAGGTAAGTCTCTACGTATGATATTTCCGGAACTAAAAAAATACATCCCCTGCCCCTCTTGATATTCCTGGAAATCCTGTTTAAGAGTATGTCAAGCTTCTTTTCCTTGGTTTTATAATGAAGCAGAAATACTTTATCCTCTTTTTTCTCTTCTTTTCGGTGAATTTTATATTCCCCGTGCCCGTCAAAACTAACCCCATCGTTTTTTTTATTTAAACCTGCAGGCAGAGACGCTTTTATAGCCTCTGCATGTGAGCACAGATAATATTCGGATACCCACCTTGTAAGTTCCAGCATTTCTATATTCAGTATCGGCTCCTCATCCAAAGCGCTTAAAATTTCTTTTAAGTTTTTGATATGGGTATTATCCAGGAGGCCTGTGACAAAACCGATTCTCTGTCCATTCCCGAAGGGAACCAGTACGCGCTTTCCTACGCACAATTGATTTTGCAGCCCGGAGGGAATAATATAATGAAAGGCGCCTTGTTTAGGTATGTCTATAGCTACCTCAGCAAAGCTATATGCTCTCATTTTTTAAAAAGCTTCGTATCTTCTTCATATCTTCCCAAACCAAAGCCTTGTCTTTTGGGTTTCTCAGCAGATAGGCGGGGTGGAATGTCGGTATTACCTTTATACCAAGATACTCGTAGAAGTTTCCCCTCAGAGAGCTGATTGGCTCTTCAATTTTAAGCAGATTCAAGGTTGCATATTTTCCCAGGGTGCATATGAGCTTTGGATTTATTATCTTTATCTGTTCAATAAGATATTCTTCGCATTGCCTAAGCTCATCTTCTGTTGGCGGCCTGTTTAGAGGGGGCCTGCACTTAATGCAGTTTGCAATATATACATTCTTCCTTTCAAGGTTTATGGAGTTTATTATTTTTGTTAGAAGCATTCCCGCCCTTCCTACGAACGGTTCACCCATCAGGTCTTCTTCTTTTCCGGGGGCCTCCCCGATAAAGAGCAGCCTTGCGTTAATATCTCCCTTTCCGAAGACGGTGTTTTTTCTCTCCTTATATAACGAACACTTCTTACAGCTCGATACTCTTTTACGAATCTCATCCAAAGATTTTTCCTTATGTTGGCTCGAATTATTTTTATCTTTGCTCATTTTTGTTACTTTCTTGTAATTGCCATCTGAGATATATTCTTTAATTCCAAAATATTTTTCGGTCTCCAAAAAACCCTTTAGCTGTTTAATTACCTGCTGTAACTGTGCCTGTTTCATCTTTTAGCCCCAAGAGGTTAATAGCGAGTTTCGCTATATTTATAGCCGACTCAGGATGCGATATATCCCTAGAGCTCCTGCGCATTCTATCAAGGATACTTTTATCCGCGATGAACTGTTTTATCAGGCTATTAATATTTGCGGTATTTTTTAACATTACCGCAGCTCCATTTTCAACCATCACATTTGCGTTTTTTGTCTCCTGTCCGGGAATCGGGGATACTATAACCATAGGAGTCCCGGTTGCAAGCGCTTCCGAGCAGGTTAAGCCCCCCGATTTAGTTATCAAAATGTCCGCAACCCTCATTAATTCGTCAATATTATCTATAAATCCGTATATTTTGCAGTTGCCTGAAAAATCTCTGCTGATAGCTATTAGTCTCTGATATAAATTGTTATTTTTGCCGCAGACTATAAGAATCTGTTTGTCAATATCCAACCCAAGTATATTTTTAAGCAAGCCTTCCACAGGGCCTGCGCCGAAGCCCCCGCTAGCAATAAGTACAGTAAATACTCCCTCCCTTAATCCAAGCTTAGAGACTAATGCGGATTTATCCTTTTTAGCCAGAAAATCCAGCCTTACGGGAATTCCTAATGCCTCTATTAGGGTTTCTGCTGTGCCTCTTTTCATAAGGTCTTTTTTGGTTGATTCGATCGCAACTACGTACCTATCCACCTCTTTAGAAATCCAGAAACGATGAAGCCCGAAGTCCGTAACGACAGTTAAGAGTTTACCGCTAAATTTACCCCTCCTCTTTAAATATGATATAACCTCAACGGGCATGAAGTGTGTGGTTATTATAAGGTCGGGTTTATTAGCTATAATATATTCTTCAAGCCCTTTACAGTTTATAGCATTTATTAGCCTGCGTAACCGGGAGGCAAACATATAGACAATTTTCAGATCCAAGGTGTAATAAAAAAATCGCCATATAAAAGGAAATTTATTCACAATAAACTCATATCCTGCCGGGTATGATTTCCTGAAAAAGGGATTTGTGAAATCGAGGGCATCAAAAAAATCAATTTTGATATCTTTATAAAACTTGATAAAGGCCTCTCTTATAGCCTCCGATGCCTTTCTATGCCCTGCGCCGCTTGAGGCAAATAAAATTAAAATCTTTTTATGAAGCTTTCTCATGTTTTATTCAAGAATTTTTAATTTGAGATTACAACGATGAAGGCACCGATTACAGAGATTAAAACATCATTGCTAAATCGCTGTAATCTTTTTAAAAATCGCTGTAATCAAGAGAGCTCTATATATCTTAAGACTTTTTCAGAGCTCTCTTTAGGATAATTTTTGTTGCATCTAAAAGGCTGTCAGCCATATAGTCTGGTTTTACCTTAATTTTTTTTAGGTCCTTACGCTTGGTTTTACCGGAGAATACCATGATTGTGCCTATCCCGAACCTTTTCCCGGCCTTTATATCAACCTCGCTGTCACCTATAAAAAATGAATCCTTCTTATTAAATTTGATACCCTTGGTTGCCATCTTGAAAAGGCCCGTTTTTGGTTTTTTGCACGAGCAGTTATCTTCCAGTTTATGCGGGCAATACCAGGCAGATGAGATTTTTCCCCCGCTTTTTGAGACAGCAAGCAGCATTTTTTTTGTAATGTCATTCAGCGCTTCTTTGGTAAAGAGGCCCTTTGCTATCCCGCCCTGATTTGAAATCACAATTAAGCTGAATCCGTTTTTATTTAAAATGCGTATAGACTTTTTAACTTTCGGTAAAAAATGAAACCCCTTCCAGCTCATAACATAGCCGTTAGGGTCCCTATTAATAACACCGTCTCTATCAAGAAATATTATTTTGAGAGCATTGAAAAAGCCTTTCTTTTCAATGCTCTCATCTCGAGGAGAGACGAAGTCTCGACGAGAGATCTTTCGGCAGATATCGGAAGACTGCGTCAAATAAAGGTTTTGCAATGGTCTCGTCTTCATTTTTTCTGATTCATTTTTCACTGTTAACCGTTTGCGAATTCGGCTCGACCACTCACCCTAACTTAGCCGATAGCAAATGGCTTATGGCAGATAGTAGCACTTGCTCTTACCCATTTGCAATATGCTATTTGCAATTTGCCAAACATGGTGCGCCTGGGTGGATTTGAACCACCAACACCTGGCTCCGGAGGCCAGTGCTCTATCCAGTTGAGCTACAGGCGCAAGTCAAAAAGCAGTTATGTTTACGAATTTGAGAGTGTTGAAAAAGCCTTTCTTTTCAATGCTCTCATCTCGAGGAGAGACGAAGTCTCGACGAGAGATCTGGTGATGTATACCATCTCAATTTAAAATTTTTTCCTGTTAACCTTAACCCAGGCCGTTAAATTCTTTATCCCCTCATCCGTGGTTACGCTTGGCTTCCAGCCCAGCTTCTTTCTTATTTTGGTAAGGTCTGAAATATAAACCTTCTGATCGCTCGGCCTCCAGCCTCTAAAGCGCACCTTCATTTTTCCTGCGCTTAATTCCTCAATTTTTGCAATTAGCTCCAGTAGCGAGATGGTGTTTTGCTTGCCGCCTCCGATATTAAAAACATCATGCTTTATATCGCTTCTGATAAATTTATCAAAAGCATCTATTAAATCCGTAACATACAAAAGATCCCTTACCTGTTTGCCGTTTCCAAAAATAGTTACGCGCTTTTTTAGCAAGCTAGCAATAACAAACCATGCTACCCAGCCCTGCTGCTCAAAACCGAACTGTCGTGCGCCGTAAATGCAACTCATTCGGAATACCGCTGTCTTCATGCCATAAATATGGGCATATTCTTGGGCATAAATATCCCCTACAAGTTTACTCGCACCGTATGGCGTATGCCCTGTATGGTCTATAGATAAACTCTCAGGAATAGCATTTATGTTTTTATAATAATAGCGTGTCTTTTTCTCGCTGAGTGCAATTTTATCCACATTTTCTCCGAAGACCTTATTTGTGGAACAGTAAATAAAAACCGCATTTCTGCATTTATTTCTGAGAGATTCCAGAACATTTAGAGTACCGTAGGCGTTTATGCTGAAATCCTCAAGAGGCTTTTTTATTGATGATGGTACCCCGGGTTGACCGGCAGCATGTATGCATGCATCGACGCCGATTCCTATAGCATCTAAAACATCCTTTTTGCTGCGCACATCCCCCCTCACACGTTTTATATTCTTATATTTGCCTAAATAATTCCAGTTATACTCGACACTCTTTTTATTATAATCGAATAAGCTTGAGCGTAAAAGGTTATCCAGGATAGTTACTTTATGGCCTCTCTTGGCGTAATATTCTGCTGCGTGACTTCCGACTAGCCCGGCGCCTCCGGTAACAAGAATCTTCATTCTTTACGCACCATCCCTGGTTAATTGTGCATATTTTGCCCATTTTAAAAAATGTATCCAGGCATAAAGCGAAGAGAAGATAAAGCCTATCATCCCCTCCCTGCAGCCGCCCTTTTTTATAAACATTTTCCAAAAAAGCTTTAATGGTTTAACAGTCAGGTTATAATTTAGTTCTTTCAGCTTCCCGCTTCCGTGCTCAGCAAACATTCCTGATGCTTCCACGCTGCTATAATGGTTTTGTCTTTGAACGAATTGGTAAATGCTGTTAAAAGGGTAATGCTCAATATATGACTTTAATTTCCCTATTCTTCCTTCAATTTTTAGCTTAACGTGAATGCCTCGCCCTACGCATTCGGCCTGCGTCTTTTTAAATAATATCAGGTGATTATGCGTCCATCCGCCATGCTTCATCCAGCGGCCTAAGAAATAATTTCTACGGGTTATGCTGAAGGCGCTGTAACCTTTCGAGTCAGCCAGTATGCCCTGTATCTTTTCCTTCAAATCAGGCGGCACTATCTCGTCGGCATCAATATGCAGTATCCATTCGCAAGTGCTATTCTTAATGCCGATGTTCCATTGTTCATCGTGATTATCAAGTGACCTGTGAAAAATAATCTTATCGGTAATTTTTTTTGCTATCTCTACTGTTTTATCAGTGCTGTAATCATCGACTATCACTATTTCATCGGCCCACCTGACAGCCTCAAGGCAAGCAGAAATTTTTTCTTCTTCATTCCTTGTCATCAAGACCACTGAAATCTTAGCGTTTTGTCCCGGCATTCGCTCTACCTATCTTGCGTTTATGGCAGTTGAAAAAAGCCACAAAATCCTCGGTTATTCTTATGCGGTCAAACGGATTCAGAATTATTTCCTTTAAATATGCAAAAAATTCAACAGGGTGCCTTAGTATCTTTTCGATAATTTTTAACCTGATTATTTTGCTGAATTTCCGATGATAATTTGAGTGGATTTCCTCGATATCCTTTAAACTGAAATCCTCGGTTTGAATTAATCTTACGCCCGATATTATTTTTTCAAAGCTTTCGGGGCTTAACTCTTCGATTAAATACCCTTTTTCCCTGCATATGCGATACAGCTCTGTGCCGATATGGGGATATGCTACATGCATATGAGGGAAAACATTATATTTATGCAGGAGCATAAGCGCAAAATCAGCCGTTCGCTTTATTTCCCGTTTAGTCTCGCCCGGCAGCCCGACTACGTAAAAAGCTCTCAGGTCAAGCTTAGCGTCTTTACACATCCTTGCCAAGGCGGCCACAGCCTTTAAATCCAGTTTCTTTCCTATAATTTTATTTAAGACTCTCGGGACTGCCGACTCAATTCCGATTATGAGATAAGTGCACCCGCTTTTTTTACACTTAATTAACAGCTCCATATCCATTTTGTCTGCCCTTAAGCCATTAGGTGTATCCCAGGTTATATCGAATTTTTCTAATCCCTCAACTAAACATGAGAAATTTTTAATGTCGAAGTTTATATTATCGTCTTCAAAATGGATATGGTTTATCCGGTATTTATTTTTAACGTATTCTATATGCTTCAGGACGCGCTCGGTCGAGTGCGTCCTCCATCTTTTTCCCATATGGAGATGTATGGAACAGAAGATACATCCGTACGGGCAGCCCCTTGAGGTTATCATGGGAATCGCCCTTTCGGCGCCGGCGTAATTGAATCTTCCCCGGACTGAAAAACCCAGCTTCTCTGCAGAGAAGTATCTTTCCATGTCTACTAAATGATAAGCAGGAAACGGCAGATTGTCCAAATCGCTTATAAAATCTCCCCTGCTATTTAAAATAATGCTTCCATCCTTCCTATAGGCAATATTCTTAAGAGAAGAAAAATCCCTGTTTTTCTGATAAGCTTCTAATAGTTCCGGCATTGCATCTTCCCCTTCGCCCATCACCGCACAATCGATATCACAGCAGTAATCTAAAAAGGATTTTGGAAAACATGTAGCATGGGGGCCGCCAACTATCGTCAGTATTTTTGGATTAACTTTTTTTACAATTCTAGCAAGCTTTACCGCGCTTTGAAACTGGGCAGTAAACTGGTTGGCTATGCCCACCACATCCGGCTTTCTTCTCCTAATCTCATCCTCAACCGCGCTCCAGATAGCCTCAATTTTATTTCGGTTAGCATAGGTATTTAATAAATCTTTTTGACCCAGGCCAATTCGAGAGTCTAGAATTTCTACTGAATATCCCCTCTCCTCTAAGGCGCTGGCAACATACATTGCACCCAAAGGCAGGTCTAATTGAAAACCGTGTAAATTATCTTTATAAACAGAAGGGGGCCTGACAAGAAGAACCTTCATTTCTTTCCCTTTTTGGATTTAACCCAGATTTTTCACGCCTGCCCCGCAGCTAACGGGGCAGGTAGGAAAATCTGCCCGAAGGGTCGGCTGATTAAATCTCGAAGAGATTTAATCAAGCATGCCGAGGTAATCCCAAGTTTTGCCTGCCTGCCGAATGCAGGCGAGCACTTTTTCATTTCTTCAAATTCAGCGATAACTGCTTTCCAATGCAAAATTTGGGATTATGTAATATCTCCCAGTATTTCGCGTAGCTCAGGAATTGATAGAGCCCGCCGCAAGATGCGATAAACAATCCGATTACGCCATCGCGGTAACCCTTTTTAATAATAAAGGTGCGGATAAATCGGTCAATGGTACGCCATAGGGCTTTGTGCAGAGATACCTTTCTGCCCGTTGCTATCCACTTTTCGGCTTCCTTTGTCGTCTGGTTATTTAAAGAATCAACAAATTCGTCAAAGTTCTTATAGGAATAGTGGATAATGTCGCCGTTTAGCCTTCCGCATCTTCCGTCATAAAATACTCTTGGGTGGATGCCAACCTCTTCATATCGGAAATGGCCTTTTCTAAATAGCCTATCCTTATAAGCCGGATACCAGCCTCCCCATCTAATCCAGTAATTTCCTATGTAGTTTCTTAGAGGAATCGAAAAGACATTATAACGGCAGCCCTCATTTAATACTCTGGTAAGTTCTTCCCTTAGCTGGGGGCTTACTCTTTCGTCGGCATCGAGGCTTAAAATCCATTCATTCTTAGCCAGAGAATAGGCATAGTTTCTATGAGAGCCCTCTACCTCCATTTTTTTCTCAAAAATTTTATCGGTGAATTGCCTTGCAATGCGCGCAGTATCATCTGTGCTAAAGTCATCAACTATTATTATCTCATCTGCCCACATAACGCTTTTTATGCAATCGGCTATGTTTTGTGCCTCATTCTTTGTTATAATTACGACTGATAATTGAATCTTTTCTGCCATATCGCCTCTATAGCCTTCTTATCAAGTTTATCTAAAACAGCTGTTTTGTGAATAGGCACGGTTTTCTTAAGTATATTGAGTATATAAGAATCACGTGCAATAATAAAGTCAAATCTTTTCTTCCTTCTAAGCAGGATTTTTAAAAAACACCGTAAAAGAAACGATTTTCTGTAGCATATAAAACGTAAGTTAGCATGAGAAATTCCAAGTTCATCTAAGGTTTCTCCCGTTGGCCTTGACATGGTTATTATATAAACAAAATGGTTATCTCTCAGCAGGTCTCGTATCCCTCTAGCGTAGTAAGCTATCGGGTTTGGTTCGCCTTCAAGCCTCTGACTAAGAATCAAAACTACCCTCTGGGGTTTGCCCCAGCGCTTATAAAAGGCTTCCTGGCTCTTTTTGAATATCTTGTCTATACCCTTAATCCTTCCGAAGGACTTATGCTCATGATGGTATACGTAAGCACCAAGGGCTATCGCGCATTTAAAAGCCGCTCTTTTAGCCCTGTAGCAATAATCGGTATCTTCGAAGAACATAAATCCCTGCTCTTCGTCAAGTAGGCCAATTTTTTCAATCAGCTCTCTTTTTATTAACATACAAAATCCTATGCATTGGCCAACCTCGGTATATTTTCCGGCAAATTGTTTACGCAGTTCGCCGGAATAAGCTTCCAGATTTTTTCCCTTTGGCGGATATTGGCCGAAATTATTGCTGGCCGGGTTAATAACCCCTATTCCCGGGTTTTTTAAACCAACCTCTATCATGTTGTTAAGCCAGCCGGGGGTAACTATGGTATCGTTATTTAACAGGCAGACGAACTGGGAATTTGAATTCCTGATGCCGATATTCATACCGCGTGCGAAACCCAGGTTTTTCTCGTTAAGGATAATTGTTACCTTTACATTATCGTTTCCTTTTACCCTGGACAGCTGATCCCTTACGTTTTTTTCACTTCCATTGTCAACAATTATCAGCTTTGAAGGCACATCAGTATTATTTAAAATACTCTCTATGCAGTTTTTGGTAAGAGTGATATTGTTAAATACGAGCAGGACTATATCACAAACAAAATTTTCTTGCACTTGAGTATGAATCTCCGCGGGCTTTAGGCTCATCCCCTAAAGGTATTAGGATTAGCCCGTAGTTTCTCTGGATGACCCCGCTTCGTATACTATCTCAAAAATCTCTTCGATATTTTTGAGATACTCAGCGGGATAATCTTTGGCGCATTCTGCGCGTCGATTAAAATACAGGGGTATATTTATTAAACCATACCATAAACATCGCTAAATTCCAAATCTGCCTGCTATTATCCTTCCTGCCTTCAAAATGTTCTCTTAAAAGCTGTGATACAAACTCTGGGTTAAGAAGGCCGGTTTTCTCTATTTTCTTTTGCGCCAGTGTATCCTCTATAAACGGCTTCAATTTACCCGCTAATAATTGTGAAAGCGGCAATAATAGTCCCATTTTTTTTATTGATGTTATTCCATGAGGAAGCTTGTCTTTTATCAATTTCCTGAGGATATATTTGGTAATAGAGCCTCTGATTTTATACCTACAGGGAATAGTTGACGCAAATTCAACCAGATTATTTTCCAAAAATGGAACCCTGGCTTCAACCCCATTTGCCATAGTCATCCTGTCTACCCTCACAAGCCCGTTGCTTAATAAAAATGTTTTAACATCTACATATAGCAGCTGGTTAAGAACCTCCTCATTTTTTACCCTATCAAAGTAATCCTCGCATATAGAAAATGAATTATTGCGAGGGATGAGGTTTTTAAACCTGTCAGTAAATAATTTTTCCTTTTCATGGTCGTAGAATATCGCTTTCCATAGGAAGTGTGCCTCCTGGAATGAATAGCCGGCGCCCTGAACAAATCTTTTTAAGACGTAGTCATGGCTAAGGCGGTCTGTTGATACAGGTAGTTTTTCGACTATTTTTTTTATAAAGCGCTCCCTTAAGCCTGACGGTATTTTTTTATAAAGCGCAGCGATTTTATAAACATAGTGCGTTGGATAGCCTGCTAAGATTTCATCTCCGCCATCTCCGGTTAAAACTACCTTTACGCTGTTACTTGTTGCTTTAGATAACATCATGGTTGCAAGGCTTGCGTTATCGCCAAATGGCTCGCCGAAGTGCTCTATGGAATTAAATATGAGCTCTATGAGGTTATTTTCAAGTGAAATTTCATGATGTTCTGTTTCAAATCTCTTTGCAATAGCCTTGGCACCTTTAGCCTCGCTATAGGATTTATCGTCAAAACCGATTGTAAACGTTTTGATAGGTCCTTTTATGAAATTTCTCATATATGCAATGATTGATGAAGAATCCAACCCGCTGCTTAAGAAAACTCCTATAGGGACATCACTCCTCAGCATCATCTTTACGGAATTTTGTAATAGGACGTCCAGTTCTTCTGCGTATTGCTGAAACGTTTTTTCGCGTTCGATATTAAATCCCAAATCCCAGTATTGCCTTATTCTAATATTGTTATTCTCATAGATTAATATGCTCCCCGGCTGAAGCTTTTTGATATTTGTGAAAATAGAATTTGGCTCCGGGATGTAGTTATATGAAAAGTAATTCGAAAGGGCGTCAAAATCGATAGCCTTTCCTATTTCCTGTAGAGAGAGCAGGGGGTTTAATTCTGACGAAAAAGCCAGAGAATTATTTAACAGAGAATAGAACAGTGGTTTTATTCCAAATCTGTCTCTTGCCAGAATAAGTTTTTCATTTTTTTTATCCCATAGGGCAAAGGCAAACATGCCGTTTAGCCTTTTTACGAAGTCCTCACCCTCTTGCTCATATAAATGCAGGATAACCTCGGTATCGCTTTGAGTATAAAACTTATGGGATTTGGAAACAAGCTCTTCCCTTATCTCCAAATAGTTGTAAATCTCTCCGTTATAGATTATCCAGAGCGATTTATCCTCGTTATGGATGGGTTGATGGCCTGTTTTAAGGTCTATAACGCTTAGTCTTCTGACTCCAAGGCCAATATTTGTGTCAAAGAAATAACCCTCATCATCAGGCCCCCTGTGCTCAAGAAGCTTTGTTAAAGAGCGAATCTGCTCCTCATCTATTAGGCCCTCTTTTTGAAAGTTGCATTTTCCGAAAATTCCGCACATATAATTTGATTCTTTCGTAATTATTGTGGACTTATAGGAGTAAATCTTGGGTTTTTAAAGCGAATTGCAATTTTAGCCAGGGGGAGTCGCAGACATTTGAAGAAACTCGCCGCAGGCGAGCCCGAGCA
>JAGVOB010000107.1 GCA_020052955.1 Candidatus Omnitrophota bacterium
GATTATGTCCTTTGATATATCCTTGTAAAGCTTTGAGAAGGCAACTATATGATTATCCTTAATAAGGATTTCGTCGTATAAACCCATCCTGTGGCTGACTCCTCCGCCGACCCTTACAGCATATTTTTCAAGGTACCTTAACCCCGGCGTTGTCTTCCTCGTATCCCTTAATTTGACATCAAAGGCGCTTAAAATCTTGACAAACTGATTTGCGTGGGTGGCAATTCCGGATAACCTGCTTAAAAAATTAAGCGCGGTGCGCTCCGCCTTAAGTATGGATTTAACGGGGCCGTCTATATACGCTATCACCTTTCCCTCTGCCAGGGATTCTTTATCCTGAATATTAGGTTTATAATGGACCGAAGTATCAACAAGGTCAAATACAAGCTCCGATACCTGCTGGCCTGCCAGAATGCCTTCCTCTTTTGAGATTATGACAGCGCTTATTTTATCGTCTCTCGAAAATAAGGCATCGCTGGTTATATCGCCGACGCCTATATCTTCTCGTAAGGCCTGGCGGATTATAGGTATTAATTTATCTTTTTCTAATTGATTGTTCATTTTGTTCATTTTATTAGGGACACTTCCCGTATTTCTATTATTTTTCTTTCTTTGGCCGTCCTGCCTTTTTAGGTAAAATATTAAGTCCTAGAATTTTCTCAAGTTTTTTTACAAAACTTTCGCTCCCAAGGGGTCTACCTGTTGATGTCACTTTCCTGATAAGGATTAAATCGTGTCGTTTCTACATAACATTAATTATAACAATATGTTGTAGATTAATTATCTTCTAGCAACCTTCCCACTCGGTCTATAGGGACACTTTCTATATTTCTATTCTTTCTCTTTCTGTAATTCTTTTTAAAGAATTTACTTCTTGAGAGGTTAATTCTCTGACCTCACCTTCTCTCAAAGAACCGAGTCGAACATCTCCTATGGCAGTTCGTTTTAGTTTTAAGACCCTGTATCCTAAAGCCTCAAACATAATCCTTATCTGGCGTTTCTTGCCTTCTATCATCTTTACCAATAAATGGGCGCAGTTACCTTTTTCAGAAACAATTCTAATCTCTTTAAAAAAATGCGGTTTTCCCTCAATAATAATGCCTTTTTTTATTAAAGAAAAATCCCTCTCGCTGAATTTTCCGTCTACTACTACCTCGTAGGTCTTTATAACTTCAAATCGGGGATGGGTAATCCTAAATGCCAGTTCTCCGTCATCGGTTAAAAAGAGAAGTCCGGTGGTATCCTTATCGAGCCTGCCAACAGGGAAAAGCCTTTTTTTTAGATTGGGTATCAAGTCTAAAACCGTTTTTCGGTTGTGGGTATCTTTTGCGGTGGTTATATAGCCTGCGGGTTTATTAATCATAAGGTAGGTTTTTCCGGATTCCTTTGTTATTTTTTGCCCTTTTACCCTTACCTCGTCTGTATCGGGATTTATAAGAGAGCCTAATCTTGTTATCGGTTTATTGTTTACGGATACAATACCAAGTTTTATAAGCTCTTCTGATTTCCTCCTGGAGGCTACGCCGCAGTCTGCAAGGAATTTATGTAATCTAACAAGCATAATTAACTAAGGTAACGTCTATGGGTTACGGTTAGGAAGCCCGTATCGTAATTCGGTTAGGTCTATCGTCTTGGTTTAAAGACGTAACCCTTGCCTTTTAAATACGAAACGGGTATCGTTACCCTAACCATTAACTAAGAGTTTACCATTTTTTTCACCATTGTCACTTAAGGCTGTTTAGGGCGTCTTCTAATTTGGCAAGTTTCTCGGCTATTTCTTTGCTCTTAACCTTCTGGAGCGCAACGACTTCTTTGGGTGCTTTTGAGAGGAATTCCTTATTCTTTAACAGCCGGCTGAGATTATCTTTTTCTTTGGAAAGCTTTTCGCATTGGCCCTTAAGGCGCTTTTCCTCCTGGGCAAAATCAATTAGGCCTTCAAGCGGCACGTATATCTGCAGGTCCCCCGCGCACGCATAAGAGGATTTTTTCGGCTTTTTCAATCTCTTGAACAGTTTAACCTCATCTGCGCCTGCGACAAATTTTATCTGAGCGGAAAACTCCTCTATGAGTTTTCTCTTTTCTTCTCTGGGGCAGACGCATAAAATATTTATGTTCTTTGAAGGGGCTATATCCATCTCGGAGCGTATGTTTCTGGCAGCGCTTACAATGTTCATAATAATACCGAATTTCTCGTCAAGGGCTTTATCTATCAGGCTCTTATCCGCTTTTGGCCAGCTGGCTATCATTACGGAATCGCCCTTATGCGGAAATTTCTGCCACAGCTCCTCCGTTATAAACGGCATAAAGGGATGAAGAAGCCGAAGCATGTTATCTATGAGATATACCAGCCTGAATTGCACCTTTATATCGGTTATGTTGGGTTTTACGAATTCTATATACCAGTCGCAGAACTTATGCCATATGAATTCATAAAGGATATTTGCGGCATTGTTGAAATTATACGCCTTAAGCGAATTATCTATATCCCTGATTGCGCAATTGAGGTTTGAAAGGATCCACCTGTCGGCGAGGCTTGAGTTCTCCAACGGGAACTTGCCGTTATAGCAGACATAGACTTCCCTGTCTAAGTTCATCAGTATAAACCTGGACGCATTCCACAGCTTGTTGGCAAAATTCCTTCCAACACCGAATTTCTCTCTCGAGAGGAATACGTCCTGCCCCTGGGCGGTTATGGATATTATGCTGAAACGCAGGGCGTCAGCGCCGAACTCATCTATAACCTCCATGGGGTCTATGATATTCCCGAGAGATTTACTCATCTTCGCCCCGGTAGAGTCCCTGACCGTGCCGTGTATATAAACGTCCTTAAAGGGGACTTCTCCGATAAACTCAAGTGACGCCATGACCATCCTGGCTACCCAGAAAAAGATTATCTCCTGCGCAGTTACGAGGGCGGTGGTAGGATAAAAAAATGTGAAGTCCCTCTCAAGGTTTGGCCAATCGAAGGTTGAAAACGGCCAAAGCCATGAAGAAAACCACGTGTCAAGCACGTCATCGTCCTGGACTAAATCCGTTGAACCGCAGTCAGGGCATTTTTCGGGCTTCGTTTTTGAGACAATAATACCTTTCTCGTTCATAGTTGATAGTTCGTAGTTCATAGATTTTGTTTTTTCTGTCAACTGTGAACTGTCAACTGTCAACTCGCCTGCCCTTTTGAGACATTCTCTGCAATAATATACCGGTAGGCGATGCCCCCACCATATCTGCCTTGAAATACACCAATCTCTGATATTATCAATCCAGTTAAGGTATACGTTGGTCCATCTTTTGGGGTAGAATTTTATTTTACCCTTTCTTACCGCCTCTGCCGCCTTTTTTGCAAGGGGTTTTATCCTTACAAACCACTGTTTTGAAAGCCTCGGCTCTATAACAGTATTACACCTGTAACAATGGCCTACTGAATAGTTATGTTCAACTGTTTTTTCTAACAGGCCCGTGTTTTCCAGGTCTTTTAATATCTCTTCTCTGCATTTAAATCTGTCAAGACCCTCAAACTTCCCCGCATAATGATTCATCGTCCCGTCCGGATGCATAACTAAAATCGGTTTCAGATTATGGCGATTGCCCATTTCAAAATCGTTAAGGTCGTGCGCCGGAGTAACTTTGACGATACCTGTCCCAAATTTAGGGTCAACAAAATCGTCAAAGATAACCTTTAATTCCCTTTTTAAAATCGGCAGGATTATTGTCTTATCGGCAAGATTTTTATATCTTTCATCGTTGGGATTTATACTAACGGCAACATCTCCCAGCATGGTCTCAGGCCTCGTAGTTGCAACTGTAATGAATTCACCCGAATCCTTTATTGGATATTTTATATAATATAACAACCCCTTTAAGTCTTTATGCTGGGATTCCTCGTCCGAAAGCGCAGTTTCGCACCTTGGGCACCAGTTTATTATATAATCACCTTTATAAATCAAACCTTTTTTGTAAAGCCTTATAAACGCCTCCGAGACTGCATTTGAATGGACTTCATCCATCGTGAAATGGAGCCTCTGCCAGTCGCAGGACGCCCCCAGCCTTTTAAGCTGGCTTATTATCGTAGAGCCGTATTTGTCCTTCCACTCCCAGACGCGCTCTAAAAATTTTTCTCTGCCGAGCTGAAAGCGCGTGAGCCCTTCCTCCTTAAGTTTTTTTTCAACCACATTCTGCGTTGCAATACCCGCGTGGTCCGTACCAGGCATCCAGAGGGCGATATAACCCGACATCCGCTTGTAGCGTATTAGTATATCCTGTATAGTATTGTTAAGGGCATGGCCCATATGCAGGATTCCGGTAATATTCGGAGGAGGAATTACTATTGTGAAGGGTTTTTTATTTAGGTCTGCTTTTGCGTGGAAGTAGTTTTTGTCAATCCAGAAATTATACCACTTGTCTTCAACCTCTTTATGCTTATATACGCTGTCAAGCTGAGAGTCATTCATTCCTTATCTTTCATAAGCTTATATTCTATACTGTCAACCAGCGCTTGCCCTTCAACTTCGTTTCAGGACTGCGCTTTTTTGCATCTTTTAATAATTTATATTCTATACTGTCAACCAGCGCCTGCCAGCTTGCCTCTATAACATTTTCCGAAACTCCTATCGTGCTCCAGGAATCTTCTTCGTCCTGCGATTGAATAAGGACGCGTACCTTTGCGGCCGTTCCCACCTTTTCGTCCAGAACCCTGACCTTGAAGTCCGAAAGGTGCATTTTGGAGAGTGCCGGATAGAATTTGGTAAGCGCCTTCCTAATTGCATTGTCCAGGGCATTTACCGGGCCGTCACCTTCGCTGGCGGTGTGCTCCTCTATTTTATTTACCTTCACCTTTATGGTTGCCTCGGATATAAGCCTACCGTCCTGCTTCTTCTCTACAATAACCCTGAAGCCTTCCAGGGAAAAGAAGCGTTTATATTTTTTAAGCGCTTTTTTAATAAGGAGCTCAAAAGAACCATCCGCAGCCTCGAACTGATAGCCCTTGTTTTCCAGCTCCTGAATTAATTTTAAAACCCTCCTGGTCTTCGGAGATTCTTTCTTCAGGTCAAGCTCAAGCTCCTTGGCTCTGATAAGCAAACTGCTCTTTCCCGAAATTTCGGAAACAAGGATTTTCCTGTGGTTTCCGACAAGTCTCGGGTCTATGTGTTCGTAGGTCTTCGTATATTTCATGACGGCGTTTATATGCACTCCCCCTTTGTGGGCAAAGGCGCTGCTTCCTACAAACGGCTGGCTGGCCTGCTGTCTCATATTGCATATCTCGGCAACAAACCTTGAAACCTCCGTAAGCTCCTTTATCTTTTCATTCGGCAAACAATCGTATTTGAGTTTTAATTTAAGTATAGGTATGATGCTTGTAAGGTCCGCATTCCCGCACCTCTCCCCGTATCCGTTAATTGTGCCCTGCACATGGCTTGCGCCTGCCAGGACCGCCGCAATTGAATTTGCGACTGCCAGGTTTGAATCGTTATGCGTGTGTATACCCAGTGGTATCCTGAAATGGCTCTTGACCCCGCTAAAAATACTCTCGATGTCCCTTGTAAGCATACCGCCGTTTGTATCACATAAAATAATCGCATCAGCGCCCGAATCGCGCGCTGTTAAAACGGTCTTAACGGCATACTTAGGATTCGCCTTATATGCGTCGAAAAAATGCTCCGCGTCATAAAACACGCTTATCTGTTTTGATTTTAAAAAAGTTATGGAGTCTTCTATCATCTTAAGATTTTCGTCAAGCGGGATGCCGAATACCCTTTTTACATGCATATCCCAGCTCTTGCCAAATATCGTAACAAACTCACATGAGGACTCAATAAGGCTTCTTAAATTTTTATCCTTATTTGCTCTGGTATTGGGCCTCCTGGTGCTTCCAAAGGCCACTAGATTTGCGTCTTTTAATCTAAGGCGCCTCGCCTCCTTGAAAAAGCTCGCATCCTTAAGGTTTGAGCCCGGCCATCCCCCTTCGATAAAGTGAATGCCAAGCTCATCCAGTTTCTTTACTATGCGTAGTTTATCATTCACGGAGAGTGAAATCCCCTCTGTCTGGGTTCCGTCCCTTAAGGTAGTGTCATACAATACAATTTTCATCTTCTACTCCATAGATTAGTACCTTCCTCTATATGAATCAGGAAGGACTATCCTTGTAGGATTAACTTATAGGCTACGGTATTCGGTTAGGGTAATGATGCCCGTCTCGTATGTCGGCTACGAGGTTCGTCCCTTTTAGTCTTTTACACTCATAACCGATACGGGGCTTCGTAACCGTATCCCTTTTACGTAACCAAAATTATTTTATTCCTTTATTGTCCTTACCTTATAAAGTTTAAATTTATCGTGAATAGCGCGCACCGCATCTTCGGCAAAACGCTTTTTTATTACACAGGATATCTTAATCTCCGACGTGGATATCATCTCTATGTTAATATTCTTTGAGGCAAGAGCCTCAAACATTTTTGCCGCTATACCTGAGTGGCTCTTCATCCCGACACCCACGATAGATACCTTTGCTATATCCTGGTCCTCAATCACCTCTTTCGCACCTATTTCCCTTACAATCTTCTTGGTTACTTTAAGGGTTTTTTTAAGGTCTTCTTTTAATACGGTAAATGAGATATCCGTGCATCTGGTGCGGGAGATATTCTGGATTATCATGTCAATGTTTATATTCGCCAGAGAAAGCTTTTTAAATATCTTTGCTGCAAGGCCCGGCTTGTCAGGTACATCGCATATTGTAAGTTTAGCCTCCTCTTTGTTCAGGGTAACGCCGCTTACCACTATATTTTCCATTGAATCAACCTCCTCAGAGATTATAGTTCCCTCCCTGTTATTAAAACTGGAACGCACATGTATTTTTATGTTAAATTTTTTTGCACATTCGATGGAGCGCGCCTGCATAACCTTTGCGCCGAGTGAAGCCATCTCAAGCATTTCGTCATAGCTTATGCGGTTTAATTTCTTCGCATTCGGCACGATTCTGGGGTCTGCCGTATAAACACCCTCCACATCCGTATATATCTCACACATCTTGGCATTGAGGACCTTTGCAATGGCCACACCAGTCATATCAGAGCCTCCCCTGCCAAGGGTGGTGATATCATGGTTCAGATTTACGCCCTGGAATCCCGCGACTATTACTATCTTGCCCTTTCTTAATTCCTCAAGTATGCGCTTGGTATTTATATCCAGGATCTTCGCTTTTGTGTAGGAGCTATCGGTTATTATGCCCACCTGTGCGCCGGTAAATGAGATGGCCTCAAAACCCAGCTTGTCTATTGCCATAGCCAAAAGTGCAACAGAGGCTTGCTCCCCTGTTGAAATAAGCATATCCATTTCTCTTTCAGGAGGATCGTCTGTAATCTTGTGCGCGAGCTCTATCAACTCATCGGTAGTATCACCCGATGCAGATACAACGACTACAAGGTCGCAGCCTTTCATCTTGTAGCTTGTCACCCTCTTTGCCACATTCATTATCTTCTCGGGATTAGCTACGGAAGAACCTCCGTACTTTTGCACGATTATATCAGACATTCACATTTACCCTTTTTAAAAATATTTTCTTTAGTACTTCATATACCATGTAAAGTGCAAGTATTATGAGCACTGCCGATATCGCAGTTGTCAGAAAATCTCTCATCATAAAAAATTTGTATACCAGATATACCAGCGCACCTATGGTTGTAACCAGCATAAAGACGGCGGGTAAAAACGTAAGACATATACTCTTTCCGTTTGAAAGCAGCCAAGCGCTCAGCACAAACAGCGCAAGCGCCCCGACAAGCTGATTTGAGGCTCCGAATACCGCCCATATCCTTGCGCCCTGGCCTGATATTGTAAGGGCTCCGCCCAAAATTACAATTATTAAAGTGGCCAAATACCTGTTTTTTATTTTAAACAGTTCCTGGGTAACATATCTCGCTACCCTTGTTGCAGTATCAAGCGTGGTAAGAATAAATGCGTTCAATATAGTAACTGCTATAAAACCGCCAAAACCGAATAAAATAGAGCTTGTAACATTTCCGAATCCCTCTCCAAATGCAGCCACAGGCCCGGGCCCTTCCTTTGAGAGTAACCAACCTAATCTATCCGGTCCGTATAACCCACCCGCAACGCATAAAAGCGCCATTACTGCAACAAAACCCTCTAAAACCATTGCGCCGTATCCGATTCTTTTTGCATGGCGCTCGTTAGCGAGTTGTTTTGAAGTGGTTCCGCTTGAGATAAGGGAATGAAAACCAGATACCGCACCACAGGCAACTGTAACAAAAAGCATGGGCCACAAGAACCCTTCTTTGCTGCTTAGGCTTATAAAGAAGGGTGTATTTATTTTAGGATGAGATATAAGCAAACCAAGGTAGCCGCTAAAGACTCCGAAGAATAAAAGATATGCCGAGAGATAATCCCTTGGCTGCAGCAAAATATTAACAGGCATTACGGATGCAAAAAAACAGTATATAAGCAGCACTATGCTCCATATTAAAATAGGGTTGACTGTCAATTTGACAGGCAGGAATGTTCCCAGTATCAACAATAACGCAAGAAGCAGCAGCCCTATGGCGGTCACGAGCACATTGTTAAGCTTCAGATTATACATCATAAAACCCGTCAATATAGCAACAGGTATAAGGCCGAGCGAGGGAATTACTATCCTTGGCTCTGATACAAATGTCTGTGCGCAAAAAAAAGTAAATACACTGACCACCAGAATCAAAGCCAGCCATACGAAACCGGAGAAAATAAGTTTTGCCCGTCTGGATATTACGGACTCTGCTATATCTGATATACTGTTTCCGGAGTTTCTTACCGAAACAATCAGGGTGCCAAAATCGTGTATCCCGCCTATTAAAACGGTTCCTACCAATATCCACACCAAGGCAGGCCCCCATCCCCAGAGAGAGACTGCTATAACAGGCCCGATAATAGGGCCTGCGCCTGCAATGCTTGAAAAATGGTGCCCAAAAAGGACAAGCCAGTTTTTGGCAGGGATGTAATCAATGGAATCAAATTTTTCGATGGCAGGGGTCGGCCGCTTGGGATTTACGCCAAAAAGCCTTTCTAGATAACTGCCATAAAATTTATAGGCAATTATAAAAAAAAAGGCTGATATAAAAAATATTAGAAGTGCGCCCATCTTTTGACTTAGCAAATAGTAACTTGTACTCAGTAACGGGTACAAAAATCTGTTTTTTTTGTAGGTCCTAATTACCGATTACTAATTACTGATTACTATATTAAATCTCTCCTTTTATCAGGTAATCCATAAGTTTATAGCCTTCATCGAGCGTTAGCTCTGAAAGCTTGCTCGAGGGCTCATCGAAGCTTTTTATATTACCGGGGGCTATGTCTTTACCATATATAGCGAAAAAAACAGGATCATCAGTATGAGTCCTTAAGGAAATTGGGGTGGCATGGTCGGCCAGTACCGCTATCCTGAAATTTTTATAGCGCTTAAAATGCTTCAAAATTCCTCCCACCACAAACCTGTCGAAGTTTTCAATAGCGGCAATCTTCTGTCTCAGATCGCCGTTATGAGAGGCCTCATCAATCGATTCCACGTGGACGAATACAAAATCCCTTTTTTTCAGAGACTCTACCGCATAGTCTGCTTTGCCTTTGTAATTTGTATCATAATAACCTGTTGCGCCCGGCACCTCCAACACATCAAGCCCAATCAGCCTTCCTATGCCTTTTATAAGATCAACCGCCGATATGACAGAGCCGGCCATATCGTATTTATCCTTAAATTTCGGAAGGTTAGGGGATATGCCCTGCCCCCAAAGCCATATCATATTCGCGGGGTTCTCCTTAAGGTCAATCCTTACATGATTTATCTCATGGCCGGCTAGCAGATCTCTTGACCTGCTCATAATCTCCAGGATTATATCCGCGGCATCTCCCTTTGGGAGATTTCTGGATATACTGCCTCCGAGGATATCGTGGGGAGGAGTACATTCAAGCCTTTTTAGGGCATTAATTAAACCGGCATCCCTTATCACCAATAAATGTCTGTAGCTTGTCCCCGGATAGAATTTTATTTTTTCGCTTCCCAGCTTTTCGTTCAAAAAACCTATTAAAATAGAGGCCTCTTTTGAGGAAATATGCCCCGAGCTATAATCTATCAATTTGTCGGCGCTTGCAGTAATAAGGTTGCACCTGAACGCTATTTCATCGCTACCCAGTTTAACCTTAAGGTTAGCCGCTTCCAAAGGGCCTCTGCCCGTATAGTATAGTTTAGGGTCGTAGCCTAAAATATTCAGATTTGCCACGTCGCTAGCGGATGACATGCCGTTTGGTATAGTGCTAATAATACCCACCCTGCCATTTTCTGCCATAAAGTTCATATTGGGCGTTTTAGCCACCTGAAGCGGCGTCCTGTTGTTAAGGTTTTCAATTGGATAATCACACATGCCGTCACCAACTAGTAATATATACTTCATAGGATAATCTCCTCTATCTTCTTAATGTCTGGCTCAATGGCCTTTGGTACGGGTACTGTACATATGGCCCTGTCGGGGTCCTTGAGCCCGTGTCCCGTCAAAATACAGACAACCGTAGAACCTTTTCTGAAATACCTATCCTTTGATAACTTAATAAGCCCCGCAACGGATGCCGCAGAGGCGGGCTCTACAAAAAGCCCCTCGCTATCTGCTAGCAGTCTGTACGCTTCGAGAATTTGCTTATCGGATACAGCGGCAATTAAACCCTTTGACTCATCCCTGGCGCTAATAGCCTTCTGCCAGCTGGCAGGATTACCAATCTTGATTGCGGTTGCTATGGTCTTTGGATTTTTTATAGGCCTTCCTCTTACAATAGGGGCTGCACCCTCCGCCTGAAAACCAACCATCCTGGGGAGTGATTTTATTTTTTTCCTTCTATAATACTCCTTATATCCCATCCAGTATGCGGTGATGTTGCCCGCGTTTCCGACCGGCATAACATTATAATCAGGCGCCTTTTTTAACACATCACATATCTCAAAAGCTGCCGTCTTCTGCCCATCAATCCTGTAAGGATTGATGGAATTAACCAGCGTTATATCGTGTTTAGCGCTTATCTCTCTTACTATCCTAAGCGCATCGTCAAAGTTTCCCTTTATTGCTATTACCCTTGCGCCATGGATTAGGGCCTGCGCTAGCTTTCCTAATGCAATAGCACCCTGAGGGATTACTATAAAACATTTAAGATTCGCCTTTGCCGCGTAAGCACCGGCTGAAGCAGAGGTATTACCGGTTGAGGCGCATATTACCGCTTTAGAACCACTTTCAAGCGCCTTGGAGATAGTAACCGTCATTCCTCTGTCTTTAAAAGAACCCGTCGGGTTCAGGCCTTCATACTTAAGATATACCCTTAATGAATTACCCAGCTTCCTGCTTAAGAAACCGGCAAATACTAGTGGCGTATTCCCTTCGGACAGGGTTATTACGGGGGTTTTTGAAGTAACGGGAAGATAATCTCTGTAGCGCTGGATTACGCCATTATAATCAAATTTCATCTCTCAACCCTTATCGCCACGGTCCTTCGCCTGATTACCTGCATCTTATCAATCTCTTCAAGGGCTTTTTGCATATTCTTCTCTTTGGCATCATGTGTCATTATTACGACCGGCACAATCCGCGCTTTCCGTCTTTCTTTTTGCGCAACGCTCGCAATTGAAATCTTGTGCTTTCCCAGTATTCCGGATATTTTAGCAAGCACGCCTGGCTTATCAATACAGGAAAAACGTATATAATATCTAGTCTCAGCCTCATCAATTTTTCTTAACTTCTTGATTGACTCATCCCTTACAAAAACAGGGGTGCGGCCTATAGATTTATATTTTAAGTTTCGGGCTAAGTCTATAAGGTCGCTCACAACCGAACTTGTCGCGGGATTGGCGCCCGCCCCTCGGCCATAAAAAAGAGTGCCACCTGCTATGTCGCCGTGAACATAGATAGCATTATAGACACCTCTTACGTTTGAAAGCAAATGCTCTTTTGAGAGTAACGTCGGGTGAACCCTTACCTCGATTTCATTATCTACCCTTTTTGCAATGGCTAATAATTTAATTACATACCCAAAATCCTGTGCATACTTGATATCGTTCTGGGAAATATCCATGATTCCTTCCACGTAAATATCCTCCAGCTTTACGGGAAAACCAAAGCCAAGTAATGTCAGAATAACCAGCTTATGCGCAGAATCTGTACCCTCAATATCAAGGGATGGATTTCTTTCGGCATAGCCCTTTTTCTTCGCTTCGGAAAGGGCATCGTAAAAACTTATGCCTTCGGTTTCCATGGCCGATAGTATATAATTTGAGGTACCGTTTACAATCCCAAGTATCGTATCTATATCGTTCGACGCCAAACCCTCTCTAAGCGATTTTATAATGGGTATCCCTCCTCCTACGGAGGCTTCAAAGAAGATTTCTACTTTAGCCCTCTGGGCAGCCCTGAATATTTCCTCGCCATCTTTCGCCAGAAGAGCTTTATTTGCGGTCACGACATGCTGGCCGCTCTTGATCGCCTTCAGGATAAATTCCTTTGCCGGGTGTATTCCCCCCATCAATTCAACAACAACATCTATATCTGGGTTTCCTAAAATTTTATTTACATCCCTGGTCAAAAGCTTCTTATCAAGCTTGATGTTTCTCTTCCTTCTAAACTCCTTATCGCATACGGCCTTAAGCGCCAACCTTAAGCCCGCCTTTCTTTCCAGCTGAGCGGATTTTTCTTTAAGAGCCCTGGCTACTCCCACCCCAACAGTCCCAAAACCTATAAGACCTATGTTAATTTTATTCATTACTTCATCCTCTATTTAAATACCTACTCCTTCGCTTAGCCAAATACTGGCGAAGGATGGTCGTACTTATTGAACGCTACGCGAACCACGTTAGAAATATCGTATTAATATCTTCTTAAATAAATTTCTAACGTGGCGAACCTATTCTGAAACAATAGCAACTAAAATTTAGCAAAAAATTCACTTGACAACCTTGAAAAATAGCGTATATTAATGTATACTTATACTCGAAATAATAGATTGTCAACCCGCCTTATATCATTTCGATGTAAGGCCTCCGGAATCGTAAGATTCCGGTTTTTATTTTACCTCCCATTTATATTGTTCGGCAATACTACGCGTAATATTCTTAAATAACCCCTGACAATGGCTACGTAACGCATAGGAATTCCTTTTTGCGGTCTCAAAATAAACATTGATTATTCTCTTGCCTTCTCTCACCACTATATCAACAGCGGGTATATAATCTGCATCTCCTGCTACTAAATATGCGATATCAAACTGGTCGCGGTGGCACAAATCAACCATGTCTGTAGCCAAATACACATCTGCTAATTTTTCAGTAGGCGGCATTGTCTTAGTATTATAATATCCCTTGCGAAATATAAGGCCTTTTACTTTACGAAGATATGAAAAATATGCTTGCTGACGAGCATAATTGTCTTCACCGCGTTCTCGGATAAAATTTGCATCGGCATAATAGATTACTACTACTGACTTACGCATAACCAATAGAAATATGGTATACTATATGCATGAGACCATACGGAACCCAAAAGCAGCTCGAAAAGCGGCGCCGACACGCCA
>JAGVOB010000009.1 GCA_020052955.1 Candidatus Omnitrophota bacterium
ACCTCCTTCCAGAGGCTATATTCTCTGGTAACATCAATTATGAGTCAACGATACCTTATGGAATTATTTTGGGTAACATTTAATGTGAGTCAATTCGCTGTCAGCCTATGCATATCATGCCCGAGAATTAGGCGGGATTGATCAGGGCGTAGATGGTTTTGTACATGAAGGACTGTTTAAAACGGTGACAAATGTCAGTTTTGATTTAAAACAATACATTGATTTGGTGCTAAAATGCGGCCAGATGAATTTAAAAACCATGGAGCTCCTTGATAGAGTGCATACAGAGCGATTCGGAAATCCGGTGCCAACAGAAGTAGAGACCGGGACTAGAAAAGGCCCGGGGATACTTATCACCGGACATGATTTACTTGATTTATTTGAATTGCTTAAACAAAGCGAAGATACAGGGGTAAACATTTATACCCACAGCGAGATGCTCCCTGCGCATGGCTATCCAAAATTAAAACAATTTAAACACCTGGTCGGTAATTATGGCGGTGCCTGGCAGGAGCAGAAAAAAGAATTTAAGGAGTTTTCTGGCGCCCTGCTTGCAACGACTAATTGCGTGTTAATTCCTCCTTTGAATACTTATCTTGATAGGTTATTTACCATAGGTATTACAGGGGTGGAAGGCGCAATCCATCTTAAAAATAGAGATTTTACTTCTGTTATAGAGAAAGCCAAGAGTCTGCCTGCCCTGCCTGAGGCACTAGGAAAGAAGATTACTACAGGATTCCATCACACAGCAATATTAGGCCTGGCAGATAAGATAGTCGCAGCTGTGAAGAGTGGTAAGATCAAACGTTTCTTCTTAATAGGCGGATGCGATGGCGCAGAGTTGGGGCGTAACTACTATACAGAATTTGCTGAAAGAGTGCCTAAGGATTGCGTAATCCTGACACTTGCTTGTGGCAAATACAGATTCAATAAACTTGATTTTGGCAATATCGACGGTATACCGCGACTGATTGATATCGGGCAGTGTAACAACGCTTACTCTGCAATTCAAGTTGCATTAGCTTTGGCTAAGGCGTTTAACTGCAGCGTTAATCAATTGCCGTTATCTTTTGTATTATCCTGGTTTGAGCAAAAAGCAGTGGCTATTCTCCTGACGCTATTTTATCTAGGAGTAAAAAATATCCGCTTAGGGCCATCGCTTCCGGCATTTGTTAGCCCGAATGTATTCAAGGTATTACAGGATACCTTCGATATTAAGCCCATTTCTACGCCAGAAGAGGATTTAAAAACAATATTGGGCTAGCCACCGTTTTAAGATTATAAACACGCAAGAATAACAAAAATATTCTTTCAATAATTCTGGCAAATTCGTTAAATAAGTTTTCTGTGTCTTGCGAGCATAACCAGTTGCACCCCGCTAAAAATCAGCGGGATTTCGCACAGTAGGTGCGTACTTTGCCATTCGATAGGCAAAGGTGCGCTAGATAAAAGCTTAAGGTGTTCAAAAACTCGTCCACGAAGGGGAGCCTAAAATTAAAAAACCCTCTCAAATAATACAGAGAGGTTTTTTTAATTCATATCGAACCCTAGTTAGAAAATTTCTGGGTATTTCTGAAGAAATTTTCTTCAACTGTTCAGGGTTTGATGAAATACCAGCCGCAAGCCCAAATCAGCAGATGGACAGCCAATTTTGGCGTGTCCCCTGTGAATTGATTTGTGAAGCAAATCAACTGTGGGAGAGCCATCTTTAGCCCCTTGCAATAAAAAATGTTGCGAGGTTTTTTTATTTAGAGTAAAATAAATTTATCTACAACATACTGCTATAATTAATGTTATTTAGAAACGACACGATTTAGTTAGAAACGACACGATTTAGTCCACCCGGAATGACAGATGATGGTTTCTTGAAGGATATCGGATTAGTGGAGCAGGACTTGAAGAGTTTGAAAGCTGTCATGGAGCAAATATGAAAAATTCCGTAATTATTTCTTTTATTACCGCTATCGCGTTACTGACTTTTCTCTGCGGATGTAATCCCGACCGGCCCCTGACAGCCCAGGACAGTTCGGGCGTCAGAGTCACCCTTAAAGAACCCGCGCATAGGATAGTCTCGACAGTGCCGTCCAACACCGAGATATTATATGCACTGGGCCTGAAAAATCAGGTCGTCGGTCTTACAAGGTATTGCGGGAAGACCTGCGACACAAAGGGAAAGGCCATAATCGGAGGATGGGTCGACCCTGATTATGGAAAGATCCGCGATCTGAAACCGGACCTCATCTTTGCATTTGGCGGGATACAAAGCAAGCATCATGATAAATTCCGCCAGATCGCCCAGACGTACTGTTTTGATCTAACGACAGTCGAAGAGACATTCCGCGTCATTCAGGATATAGGCCGGCTGACCGGTCGCGACCAGCAGGCAAAAGAGATCATCAAAAGACAACGGGAAGTGCTCGCGCGCGTCCGGGCTAAACTTTCGTCTCTCTCGCCGGAAAAGAAACTGAAGGTAGCGCGCGTATTCGGGGCGGATACAGATGTCTTGACGGTAGGCAGGAAGTCTTTTCTGACCGACGTCATAAAACTTGCCGGCGGGGTGAATGTATTCGGCAATGTAAATAACGACTATTTCCACGTGACTTTTGAGCGCTTGGCTTCTCTCGACCCCGATGTCCTGATAGTCCACGGTGAAAAAGCAGAGGTAAAGCAAAAGAAAGCCGATTTTGCGAAAAGTCCCGACTTCAGTAAACTTAAGGCGGTAAAGAACGGTAGGGTACTTGTTTACTCGTGCGATTACATTTGCCACCCGAACGCTGCCATAGCTGACACCGTCGAGATGGTCGCCAAAGGCCTCTATCCCGGCCTCTTTTAGCAGGGACAAGTTAGGACAAGTGTAGTATAATATGAAAAAATTAATCCTGATATTATCTATCGTTTTTATATTCACCCAACCCTGCGGAGCAGAGACAGTGAAATTACCCCAACCAAAATACGATAGCAAGTTCTCAATAGAAAAAACTCTCCTTGAAAGAAGGTCTGTCCGTAATTATAAAGACGAGCCGTTGACACTTGCCGAGGTCTCGCAGCTTCTCTGGGCGGCGCAGGGAATAACGGATAAGGCAAACGGTTTAAGGACAGCGCCATCGGCAGGCGCACTTTATCCGCTTGAGACCTATCTGGTTGCCGGGAAAGTAACAGGCCTTCCAGCAGGCCTCTATAAATATAAACCCCGCGGCCATGAATTGGAAAAGATAGCCGATGGCGATAAAAGAACCGAGCTTAGCAAAGCAGCTCTCGGGCAGTCGTCTGTGAGCCAGGCTCCTGTTGTCATCGCGATTTCCGTGGTCTATGAAAGGATAACAGGAAAATACGGACAGAGGGGAATAAGATATGCGGATATGGAAACCGGCCACGTGGGCGAGAATGTCGCGCTGCAGGCAGTCGCATTAGGCCTTGGAACGGTAATGGTCGGCGCCTTTAACGATGACAGCGTAAAGAAAGTTCTTGCTCTTCCCACCGAAGAAAAGCCATTATATTTAATTCCTGTTGGCAGGAAGTAAAATTCTCAAATGAAAATAATCAACGACTCAATAAAAATCTCCACCAAAGGCAATCCGGACCTTATAAATATCACCGGCCGCATCGAGTGCTAAATCGTGTCGTTTCTACATAACATAAACTCGTCCATTAAAAAAATCAAGGGACACTGAACTTGCCCTACTAAAACGGACACTTAATTAACCCCATTTCTTCGTTCATACTCCACCGGACTGACATAGCCAAGAGTTGAATGCAGTCTC
>JAGVOB010000032.1 GCA_020052955.1 Candidatus Omnitrophota bacterium
AAGATAGGCAGCAAAAGGTGTTCAGAAGTTAAATTTTGATTTTTGCATTGTAATTTTGATTTTTGCATTTTGATTTTTGGATTAAAGTATTATTTACTTGAGAAGACAGTATAGTATAGAGAAAAATAGGGTAGTTTTATCAACTACCCTATAATTTATTAACTAATGTTAAACTAAATAGGCTTTACGACATCATCCTCTTTTAGCTTCACCTTAGTCTCCGGCAGAATAGTTGCACCCGACATTGCGGGATAAACCTTATCTACCTGGACTTTCCCAATCTGCTTATTATCCCTGAGCACTTCAAATACTGTCCCTATCCTTATGCCATCTTTTTCCCCCAGATTCATAACAATAAATCCAAAGTCCTTGTTTACAACCAGGACCTTACCCTCTATGTCCTTTGGCGTAACCACTATTTTTTCCAGCTGTGCCTGCTGCTTGGACAACATATCAGATACCTTTGCCTCAAGGGCATCCTTTACTCTTTTAACCTGGTCTAACTGCATTTTTAACGAATCATAATCCTTCTTTACTTTATTTAGATCGTCGTTCAGTTTTGACTTCTCAGTTGTAAGGACCAGCCTTGAACGCTTCTCGCTATCAAGCTGGCTGCGCAGGCTAAGGGTATCTCTCTTTACCGTTTCTATCTCTGCCTGTAATCCCTCCTTGGCCTGTTTTTCGTCGGCAAGCTCTTTTGAAATTCCCTCTAATTTCGTTTCGGTATCCTTAAGTTGCGTCTCGAGGTTCACCTTTACCTTTATCGTCTCCTCCAGGTCCCTCTCAACATTTTCCTTTTCAATAGTTACCTCGTTTAATTTTTTTTCAGCGGTTTCCCTCTTTGATTTTTCCGCACTTAAAAATACATACAGCGCTGCGGTCGTTGCAAAAAAAACTACTACCATAACAGCTAATATCATTACTCTTGATTTGGGGGCTTCTGCCATATACAACCTCCTATTTAAGATCAGGCAATTTCAATTTGTTAAAATATAACAAACAAAGAACTAAAAGTCAACTATATTATATAAAAAAGACCGAGTTTTTCTCTCTATGAAAATAGACTTATTAACTCATCCTTTGGTACCAGCCGGGAGGCTTTCTCCTTCCTTTCCTTTACTTCAACTTTTCCTTTCTTAAGATTATCCTCACTTACCGTAATTCTTACGGGGGCTCCTATAAGGTCCGCATCCTTAAATTTAATCCCTGCACTTACAGGCCTGTCGTCAAACAGAGAGCTCACCCCAATTGATTCCAGTTTATCGTCTAATTCCGATGCGAATTTAAGGGATAAGTCGTCTTTCGGGCCTATGACAATAATTGATACCGAGACGGGCGAAAGCTCTTTTGTCCAAATAATACCGTCTTTATCGTTATTCTGTTCTATCATAGCCGCAATAATCCTGTTTACCCCTATGCCGTAGCAACCCATTATTATTGGTTTTATTTTGCCATCCGCATCCAGGTATACTGCAGAGAGTTTTTCTGAATATTTGGTTCCTAATTTAAATACGTGCCCGAGTTCGATTGAATGCTTAAATTCAATACCACTCTTACAATCAGGACAACGGTCATCCTCCGCTATAAACCTGATATCCAAAAATTTATCTACTTTAAAATCCCTGGGCATGTTAACGTTAAGGAGGTGTTTATCGGCCTTGTTTGCGCCGCATATAAAATTCGATAATCCTCTGACAGAGGAATCCCCCACAAACTCCACGTTCTTTAAACCTACGGGCCCGCTAAAGCCGAGCGGCGCCCCCGTCAAATCCTCTATCTCTTTGGCTGTGGCCAGCCTAAGTGAATGCCGCGCCAGACCCCTCGCAAGCTTGAATTCGTTTATCTGAAGGTCGCCCCTCACTAATGCGGCAATAAAACCACCATCGCTCTCGTAAATTATAGTCTTTAGCATCCTGTTTGGTTCTGCGTTCAGGAAGCTTGATAATTTTTCAATCGTCTTTACCCCAGGCGTATCAACTTCTTTTAGGGAAAGAGGCTTCTCCGTTTTTATCCCTTCATCCTCAAAACATTCTGCCCTGTCCAAGCTTGAAACCCAAGAACAGCTTTTGCACTTCGCAATCACATCCTCGCCGCTATCGGCCAATGCCATAAACTCATGAGATATATTACCTCCCATAATTCCTGGGTCTGCTTCTACTATTATATATTTAAGTCCGCATCTATCAAAAATTCTTTTGTAGGCATCATACATCTTCTTGTAGCTCAGCTCTAAGGATTCTATGTCCCTATCGAAGCTATAGGCATCCTTCATAATAAATTCCCTGCTCCTTAGTACCCCGAAGCGGGGACGCAATTCATCTCTAAATTTTGTCTGGATTTGATACAAAATCAGGGGAAGCTGCTTATACGAATGCACCTCATTCTTTACAAGCTCTGTTACAACCTCTTCATGGGTAGGGCCCAGCACCATTTCCTTGTTGTGCCTGTCTGTAAATTTCAGCATATCCTCGCCTAATTCAATGTAGCGTCCTGAGTCATGCCATAGTTCGGATGGCTGGAGCGCAGGCAGCAATACCTCCTGTGCCCCCGCCTTATCCAGCTCTTCCCTTATTATATTCTGCGCTTTTTTAAGGGCTTTTAAACCAAGCGGGAGATACGAGTAAATCCCCGAAGAAAGCTTCCTGATCAGGCCCGCCCTTATCATAAGCTTATGGCTTATAATCTCTGCTTCAGCGGGGTCTTCCTTTAGAGTCGGTATCAAAAGGTTATGCCATCTCATCCTTTATTTCCTTAATAAGAGTGTCGATAAGCCTATCTTCCTTAACCTTTTTAACAAGCCTTCCTTTTTTAAACAACGCTCCAAAACCCTTGCCGCCCGCTATGCCTATATCCGCATCCCTTGCCTCGCCAGGGCCATTTACAACGCATCCCATTATCGCAACCTTGATGTAGGATTTTTTTCTGTTAAGCGGTAACCTGTTAAGGGTATCTTTTATCTTCCTTGCGATATTAACGATATCTATTTGACACCTGCCGCAGGTGGGGCACGATATGACCTCATGAGAAAAATATCTTAACCTTAAGCTTGATAATATATCCTTTGCAATTATAACCTCTTGTTCCGGCGTATCTGTCAGCGAAACCCTTATGGTATCTCCTATGCCGTCGACTAGAAGAGTACCTATTCCAATTGAAGACTTAATTACAGAGGAGGGCGCAATTCCCGTTGCGGTCACCCCTAAATGGAACGGATAGTCGCATCTCTTAGCCATAATCCTGTAGGCCTCGATAGTAGTCAAAACATCGGAGGCTTTAAGGGACACAATAAGCTTACAAAAATCATATCCTTCAAAGATTTTTATGTGCTTGGCGGCCGCATCTGCCATCGCTAAAGCTGTATTCTTATAGCGCCTGCCGATAGAGGCGGGAAGAGACCCTGAATTTACCCCCACCCTTATCGAGATATCTCGCTCGCAGGCTTCACGCAGTATCTCCTTAAGAGACCCTTTGTCGCTTATATTGCCGGGATTAAGCCTTATGCAATCAGCGCCGCTATGTATAGACTCAACGGCTAGGGTAGGGTTAAAATGTATATCCGCTTCAAGGGGTATCGTTATTTCCTTCTTTATATCTCTTATCGCCCTTGCCGCCTCAATATCTAAAACGGCTACCCTTATAATCTCACATCCTCTCACTACGAGTTCATTTATCTGGGCTACGGTTGAGGCAATATCCCTCGTATCTGTTTTTGTCATTGACTGTATGGAAACGGGATAATCCGAGCCGCAGAAAAGCCTCCCTACTCTGACCTGTCTTGTCTTTCTTCGCTTTACCCCGTTAGACATTTCTAATCTCAAAATTTAATCCCGCCTTTGGTGGGACGAGGAGTTAGTTTCCCGTAGCTTGCTGCGAGGTAGTTCATTGATTTTTTAATTCAAAATTTATCTTGGCAAAAACCCCATTTTGACAAATGCAACTTTGTCTAATCCCACAGGGATAGACCCTCCTAATCCAGCAGGGTAGTCCTTCCTAGTACCTCTTTAAAGGAAGGGACTAAACTTTTACCCCTACAATACCTTTAAAGGAGGGGTCTTAAGGATGGGTCTAACGGAGTTAACGCTTAAACAAATACTTACTGTGTAAATTCATTATGTCGTTAAAGCTCACATAAAAAAGCAAAAGCAGGATAGCCGCAAAACCTGCCGTATTTATAATTCGCTTGATTCGGGGTTTTATCCTTACTCTAAAAATACTCTCTACGAAGAGTATTAACAGATGAGCCCCGTCGCAGGCCGGGATTGGCAATGCATTTATTATGGCTAAATTTATATTTATCAGGGCGAAAAAGAGCACAGTATATAAAAAACCGGCCTTGGCTACCTCTCCTGTCAAATCTACTATTCCGATAGGGCCTATAAGCGCTCTCAGAGATATTCTCCTTGAAAGGAGGCTCCAGATTCCCTCTAAAATCTTAAAGCTTATTTTTAGGGTGAGTATAACACCTCCGAAAATATAGTCATGAGGCTTCATCCCCTCCTTCGAAAAGACTGTTGTCTCTGCAATGCCTACGCCTATTTGCGCCTTTTTCTCTCTGGGGTTAAGCCTGGGGATGACCGATGTTTCGATAATCTCATCTTTTCTTTTAATAATAAGGGCTATCTCCTCATCCGCCTTTTCTGAAATAAACTCAACCAGTGCCTTTGATGAAGAAACCTTTTTATCGCTTGCCTTCAATATTAAATCACCGCTTTTTATCCCTGAATTAAAGGCCGGGGAACCTTCCATTACATTTGCAACCAGAACTGCGGGAGTAGGCTTGCCCACAAAGGCAACAACCAACGATAGTATTAATACACATGTCAATATTTGAAATAATATACCACCTCCAAATACCAATGCCTTTTTCCGTGGCTCTATCTCATCGAGGCGTTTCAGGTTTAAACACCTTGCCTTGTCCGTTTCTTCCTTATCATCTGCACCTTCCTCTTCTCCGAGCAGCTTTACATAGCCCCCTATCAATGGAAAGAGGTTTAATCTGTACTCTGTCTCTTTTTTTACTACAGAAAAAATCTTGGGCCCCCATCCGATTGCAAACTGAAGAACACTAACCCGCCAGAGCTTTGCAAATATAAAATGGCCAAACTCGTGTATAAATATTATAAAACCTACTATTGCTATCGCTACGATCAGTCCCATAATCCTCTGTCAAATAAATAACTTTATCATTAGAAATTCAAATAACCAAGTTCAATAATGAAGTGCAACACTTAGGATAATCATGTATCCTAGGTGTTATGAAAAATAAAAACTATAAACAGCTCTCCTGCGAAGA
>JAGVOB010000194.1 GCA_020052955.1 Candidatus Omnitrophota bacterium
AGAAAAGAAAGAATTAAAAGATTTGGCTAATTCTTCTGACTTAAGAGAGGATTTAAGGAAGATATCAAAAAACAGGCATAATCCTTTTGTAATAAATGGTGAAATAAACCTGGACCGCTTGTTGATATTTTTAACAGAATATAATTATTTTATCAATCACGCCACTAGGCAGTTTCATCGGATTAAAGACAAACTCAATAAATTGTGAATAAGTGGAGTAAGTATGATTATGCATAAAATTTATGGCTGGCTTCCGGATATACCGGACCAAAGGGATTATCTATATAGTGCGATTAAGCCAAAGATAAAACTTAAGCCCAAGGCGGACCTGCGCCGGTATTGTTCTTTAGTGGAACGGCAAGGCAACCTGGGTAGCTGCACAGCTTGTGCTCTGGTCGG
Source organism: Candidatus Omnitrophota bacterium (assembly GCA_020052955.1). Lineage (GTDB taxonomy): Bacteria > Omnitrophota > Gorgyraeia > VGKN01 > VGKN01 > JAGVOB01. The sequence continues at coordinate 400 of JAGVOB010000194.1, forward strand.
CAACCTCGAATTTCTGGATAACCGGCCGGATGCAACCTATACCGATGTGAGCAGGTTGTTTATTTACTACAATGAGCGGCTCTTGCGCGGGAACGAAGATTATGATTCAGGAGCATCCTTAAGAGACGGTATAAAAACCCTGAAGAAGACAGGCTATTGCCGGGAAGCCATATGGCCTTATGTTATTTCACGCTTTGACATTAAGCCATCTCAACGTTGTTATCTGGAAGCCGGCAAGCACCGCATTGAGTCTTATTATCGCATGCATACTTTAACGGAAATGCTTACCTGCCTTGCGCAAGGTTATCCCTTTGTCTTTGGTTTTGCGGTTTATGAAAGTTTCCGACCGAAGCAGACAAAGAAGACAGGCAGGGTGGTAATGCCTAAAAAGGGTGAGCGTATGCTCGGCGGCCATGCCGTGATGGCGGTAGGGTATAATCAAAAAGAGAAGCGCTTTATTGTTCGTAACTCTTGGGGTGCCATGTGGGGTCAGTCCGGATACTTTACTATGCCATATGAATATCTGGAAACTCTCTCTGCTGACTTTTGGACGATCCGTAAATAGTTATTTAATCGAAGTAAATGATCTCGATTTAAACATTGACAAAGATTAATGTTATGATATATTTGTAGTGAAAAAGGCAAATATGTATAATTTTGCTCAATAACCATAAGATAATGAGTAAAAACGAGATAATTGAGATATTAAAAGACTGGAATTTCTGGGATAGGCCATTAGATTGCGGAATAACGCGCCCCGAATATCTTTCTAGGATTAGGGCGCTTCTGGAGAGCCGTCAGGTCATTTCGATAACCGGCTGCCGCAGGAGTGGTAAGTCGTATCTTATGAGGCAGGCCGCCGCTGACCTAATAAAGTCAGGGGTAGATAGCCGGCAGATACTGATGGTAAATTTCGAGGACCCAAGGTTCAGTAAGCTTGACGTACGGCTCCTTCAGGATATATACGAGGCCTATACCGAATATATGCCTGCCGGAAGCAATCCTTATATTTTTCTCGATGAGATCCAGGAAGTAGAGGGATGGGAAAGATGGGTGAGGACATTTCATGAGCTGAAAAAAGCAAAGGTCTGCATTTCCGGCTCAAACGCTAAGCTCTTAAGCCATGAGCTTGGGACGGTTTTGACCGGGAGGCATCTTGATCTAACGGTTTTCCCGCTATCTTTTAAGGAATTCCTTTCTTTCAGAGGCCTGCCATCTGCTAACTCGGCCGCGCTCAGAGAGTATCTTGAAATCGGGGGTTTTCCTGAAGCGGTTTCATCGGCTCACCGGCAGGAGATATTGCTCTCGTATTTTGAGGACATTTTAAACAAGGATCTTTTGCGTAGATTCAGGGTTCGTAAAGCGGAGCAATTAAAGTCGCTGGCGAAATATTACCTGAGCAATAATTCTTCTCAAATCACATTTAATTCTTTTGAGAAGTCTTTTGAGATCTCTGCCAATACAGCGGAAAAATTCTCCGGCTACCTTGAAGACGCCTACCTTGTCCTTTTTCTCAAAAGGTTTTCATTCAAGGTGAAAGTTCAGGAAAAAAGCCCGAGAAAGGCCTATTGCATTGATACGGGCCTAGCAAACTCGATAGGTTTCAGGTTTAGCCGTAATTGGGGCCGCCTTGCGGAAGCCGCTGTTTTTCTTGAATTAAAACGCCGGCAATTCGTCGCCATTGACAGTGAACTTTATTACTGGAAAGACCCTCAGCATAGGGAAGTGGATTTTATCGTAAAAGAGGGTGTTAAGCCCGCGCAGGCAATACAGGTATGTTGGCAAACAGGTGATCTTAAGACCAAAGAAAGGGAAGTAAAAGGCCTCCTAAAGGCGATGGCTGAACTTTCGCTTAAGGAAGGCGTGGTTATTACCGAAGAACATGAGGAAGAACAGGATATTTCAGGTAGAAAAATCAGGTTTATTCCCCTTGTTAAATGGTTATAAGTAAGTTCGGGACAAAATACATCCAGACAAAATACATCATATTACTTGATGATACCAAAGATTTTAGGGAAACCTTGAATATTTGGAGACCTTAGCCGCGGATTTCTGGACGATTAGGGGATAATTCCGGAGAAAAGATGATATCGGTAGAGAACGGATTAAAGAAAGAATTAGAAAAAGAGATAGTTTTGATAATTTTATCTTATAAAAAGCCCGATAAAATAGTATTATTTGGCTCCCGGGCAACCGGCTATTTTACCAATAAATCGGATATTGACATCGCGGTATTCGGGAAGAAGTGGGATGATAATGATTTAAACGAATTAAAGTTTTATCTGGATGAGTATTTATTAACGCCTCTAAAAATAGATGTCGTTAATTTCTACTCTCTTTATAATAAAAGGCTAAAAAGCAATATTCTGAAAGAAGGGAAGGTGTTATATGAGTCCAGAAAGGTTAAAAGAGCTTTATAGGGATTATAAAAGCGCGTTCAAAAGGTTAAGTGCCGCTCTCGCAGAGGATATCAAAAAAGGCGATATTGTTATTGACGGCACAATTCAGAGATTTGAGTTTACCTTTGAGCTTTCCTGGAAGCTTATAAAAGGCGTCTTGGCGCAGACTGGCATACAAGTCGGGACTCCGCGCGATGCCATAAAAGAGTCTTACCAGGCGGGCATGATTGAAGACGGAGAGGGTTGGATTAAGATGCTTGAGAGTCGCAATCAAACTTCGCATATTTATAATAAATCCAAAGCGCGCGAAATTTACCGTAAGATTAAAAATGATTACAAAAAGCTTTTTGCCGCCTTAGAAAAAAATATCAATAAATTTATGGAGTAGCAGTAGGCGTGGTATACAAGATAATGAGTGGGCTATCGGCGGCCATGGCAGTATTGGCTGTAGGTTATGACCAAAGGGATAAACGTTTCCTGGTCCGCAATTCCTAGGGGAGCAAGTGGAGGCAAAAGGCTATTTTACCATGCCTTTTAAATACTCGGAGACCTTAGCCGCGGATTTCTGGACGATTCGAAAAATATAGGTTCTTTCGTAATTATTGTGGACTTATAGGAGTAAATCTTGGGTTTTTAAAGCGAATTGCAATTTTAGCCAGGGGAGTCGCAGGCATTTGAAGGAA
>JAGVOB010000057.1 GCA_020052955.1 Candidatus Omnitrophota bacterium
AGAGATTACACAGATTGTCTCGTCGGTATATTTAATCTGTGTAATCGGATTCTTAATCTACGTAATCAAGGACGGCACTTTTGTGACGCCCTATTAATTTATAATAGGTGGCAAGGTTGGTGTTATAAATCCAAAATTCAAAATGCAAAAATCAAAATGACAATGTAAAGTTCAAAATTTTAAGTCCGTCGTAATACAATATGTTTTTAAATTTTTGCATTTTGATTTGCAATTTTGATTTTTGCACTTTGATTTTTGCATTAAACCCTTATTTAGTTTACAGGGTACTATAGTTCATTTTAAGTTAACAGTGTCTTCATTTAAGAAAAACTTTTTAATGCAAGGACTGCGTTGTGCCCGCCGAAACCAAAGGAATTGCTTATCGCCGCTCTCACAGCTTTTTTTCTGGCAACATTAGGAACATAATCGAGGTCGCACTCCGGATCGGGGTACTCGTAGTTTATCGTCGGCGGAATTACAGACTCTTTTATGGCAAGTGCTGTTGCGGCAAATTCTACTCCACCGGCAGCGCCTAAGAGATGGCCTGTCATAGACTTCGTGGAGCTTACGGCCAACTTCTTCGCGTGGGCGCCAAAAACATTTTTTATGGCGAGTGTCTCAATCTTATCGTTTAGCTGTGTGGAGGTGCCGTGCGCATTTATATAGTCTATCTCTTCGCTATTAAGCCCTGCGTCCCTTAATGCTATCAGAATAGCATTGGCTGCACCCTTTCCGTCTGGGCTGGGAGCGGCCATGTGATATGCGTCAGCAGTCACACCGTATCCGGCCATTTCAGCATATATGTTCGCGGACCTTTTTTTTGCGTGTTTGAGTTCTTCAAGTATAACAACGCCCGCTCCTTCTCCCATTATAAAACCGTCTCTTTCTTTATCAAACGGCCTACATGCATGCTGGGGGTCATCGTTTCTGGTTGACAGGGCATTCATAGAGCAGAACCCTCCGAAACCAAGTGGAGTTATACAGCTTTCTGTGCCGCCCGCAATCATCAAGTCTGCGTCTCCCCTTTGCACTATTCTAAAGGCATCTCCTATGGCATGATTTCCTGTGGCACAGGCAGTTACGACGCACGAGTTATAGCCCTTTACCCCTAAAGATATGGCGATCTGGCCGGATGCCATATTCGCTATCAGCATCGGTATAAGAAATGGCGATATTTTAGACGCACCTTCTTTCAAATAAACCTTATGCTGTGCTTCCATTACAGGCAACCCTCCGATACCCGAACCCACAATAACCCCTATTCTATCGCAGTCTTCTTTGCTGATATCAATGCCTGAGTCAGCTATGACCATTTTACTGCATACCACGGCAAACTGGACAAACATGTCCATGCGCCGTATTTCTTTTGGGGTCAAATATGGGGAAGGGTCAAAATTTTTTACTTCTGCTGCTATCTTTGAGGAAAAATCTTTTGTGTCAAATAGGCTAAGTAATCCTGTTCCGCTTCTTGACTCTTTAAGGTTTTTCCAGAATTCTTCCTTTGTGTTGCCTACGGGAGATATTACAGCAAGACCCGTAACTACTACGCGCCTTTTCATTTAGGTGGCTTTGGCCTTTTTCTCCTCTATATATTGTATAGCCTGACCAACCGTTGTAATCTTCTCGGCATCCTCGTCTGAAATCTCAATACCAAACTCTTCTTCTAACGCCATAACCAGTTCTACCGTATCAAGAGAATCAGCGCCCAGGTCATTTACAAAAGAGGATTCTGGAGTAACCTCTTCGGTTTTCACGCCTAATTGCTCAACTATTATCTCTTTTACCTTATCCACTACTGACATTCTTGTTTCCTCCTTTTTTAATGAGCATTTGACCCCGAACCTTCGGGGTCAATCTTGTCTGTATAACATCTTTGTTTGTGCGAATTAACCCCGCCCTTTTTTACTTCGTAGCTCCTCTTCGCGGTAGGAAAGAGCGGGGTAAGTTCAGCCACAGCGAAAGTATTTCTCTTAAGAACGACTTATCTCGCTTCGCTCTATAAGTCGTGGCTTCACTTACATCGCCATTCCACCGTCAATCTTAATAACCTGGCCGGTTATATAGCTGGAATGCTCTGACACCAGAAACAAAGCCAGGTTAGCTACATCCTGACCAGACCCAAATTTTCCAAGCGGTATGAGTCTTAACATCTGGGATTTTATTTCTTCGTTTAAAGACGCTGTCATATCCGTCTGTATGAACCCTGGTGCAATCGCATTTACGTTTATTCCGCGAGGCGCAAGTTCCTTTGCAATCGACTTGGTAAACCCTATAATGCCGGCCTTAGAAGCGGCATAGTTTGCCTGGCCGGCGTTACCAATTATTCCTATTATAGATGCTATGTTTACTACTTTACCTGAACGCTGTTTAAGCATAACAGCACTTACGTGTTTTGTGCAGTTAAAGACGCCTTTCAGGTTTACATTTAGCACCGCGTCCCAGTCGGATTCCTTCATTCGCACCAAAAGTGCGTCCTTCGTTATGCCAGCGTTGTTGATTAGTATATCAACCCTTTTAAATTTGTCAAGGGTTTTATTGAGCATGTCTTCCGTCTGAAGGCTATTTGTCACATCTACTTTAAGAGCAAGGACTTCTGCACCTAAACCCTTCAATTCTACCTCGGTCTCAGAGAGCATAGATTCATTCAAATCACACACTACAATATGAGAGCCTTCCCTGGCAAATGTAAGGGCTATCTGCCTGCCTATACCTCTTGCGCCACCCGTGATTATCGATATCTTATCTTTTAACAGCATGTCATTCCCCTCCCTGCGTTAGTCCCTTCCTTAGAGGTATGGATTAGAAAGTGAGTTGCAAAACCCGTGCTTTAGGCGTTTTCCCGGAGATCTCTCGTCGAGACTTCATCTCTCCTCGAGATGAGAGCATTGAAAAGAAAGGCTTTTTCAACGCTCTCAAAGTTCTTTTTCTATCTTTTTCATGCTCTCCTCTACCAAGGAGGCTAGCGGATCATGCGGATATTCCTTTAAAATCAATCTATACTCATCCAATGATTTTGCCAAGTCTTTTTTAATATAATACAATTCTGCCAGATATATCTTAATCCTGGCTGTAGAGGAATTTTTAGGATACTGATCTATTAGTGCTTTTATCTTTTTTATGGAATACTCCGGATCATTAAATGCGTTGGTATAATACGTTTTGGCAAGCTCTAAATACGCATTATCTGACCATTCATCGCGAAGGGGGGATTTAATCAGAATCTCATATTCTGCCTGAGCATTTTCAATAACCGCCTCTGCCTCAAATGTTTTGGCTATTTTAAAATGTGCATAATTGGCCAGATTGTTGTTTTTTATATCCAATAACTTACTATAAAATTGGCGCGCATACCGCCACTTATTAGCCGAGTAAAACCTGTCAGCTAATTCCTTCAATTCCTCTTTTGGATTCCCTGCATTCTTAGCCATCTTGGCATCAAAATAAAGAGCGTATAAGCCTGAGGAGGTTTCATAGTCTCTCATGTTAAAAGTTGCCTGGGCCTCTTGCTGCAACCTATCCAGAACAATTAATGACGCTTCCTTATCGGATGCCTTTATAAATTCTGATTTTAATCTAAGTGCGTATTCCTCAAGCCCTATGCTTTTGAATTCATTAAAAAATTCATCCAGCTTTGAAATATTTACAGAATATTTGTCCGAATAATCCGAGAGCATAACGGCTATCTCCTTGAGGGACTTATCTATATTACTAAATCTAAAACTCCCAATATCTATAAGTAATCTCATAAACAATAGATTGACCTTCAACTCCCCGCTTGCATCCTCTTTGCTTAATTGATTTATGAGATTAATCGCCTTTTCGTAATAAACTTCCTTGTATTTTAAGTACAGCCTGAATGATTCCAGAGTAGGATCTCTTTTTAGGTTTTCTATCTCTTTCACGTACGAATAGGCTATCCAATATTTCAGGTATCTGGTTTTAGCTTTAACGTCTATCGAAAAGATGTAATCGTTAACTCCGTCAATAAAATTCCTAAACTGCGGCTGCGTCTTCGCGGTATTACATACCTTATTAAAAATCTCTGAAAATCTGTCATTTGAAGTTGCTTCTTTTACTGCTTTTAAAAATCCGTCCCCGTCAAACCCCGCGTTCGGCAACTCTTCATTTTTAACCACCCTCAGTCCGGCTAACTCAAGGGCGCGCTGCATATATATATTCTTCATGAATGTATCCCAGACAAATGATGTCCTTGCGTTTTCAATCATCATAAGGATTAACCCTTCGCCCAGGCCATAATAAATGCCCGGATAATAACCGGTATCCAGATTAAAAGAGTCCTTTATCCCGTATTCTCCCCATAGCTCAGGATACCAATATAGCATATACCTGAGCGAGTCCAGCGAGACAAAAGGAGTGAAAGGCATCGAGCCTGCCGGGCCGGTGGGAGAGACAGTGCCGTCAAACAGAGGGCTTTTTGAACCGCACGGGGAAACACCGTGATGCATAACATATTCGTAAGGCAGTCTCATCGATGTAATACCCCAGGTATATGGGCCAAACGTCCTGTATCTGTAGGAATTATCTATGCAGAAGTTCCTGTTCGCCAGGGTTGCGCTAACAGAATTCTTCCACCAGTCAACACCTTCACTATCAACCAACCCCCTGAAATTAAAAAAGGCCTGCGCGTACTGATAGGTAAATAATGCCCCATGCCAGGATACGATAAAGGGCTCTCCCTTTGCATAAGCGGCTGTTTCCCTCTTAAAGGAATAAAATACGCCGGGGGCCACCTTATGGTTCGGAGAGCCTACCGCTAAAAGCGAAATAAGAATTACCTCATCCGTATAATAGTCCCACCAGGAATCCAAAAACTTTCCATCGGGAAACCAGCCCATATAGAACTGATTCTTATGCTCCCCGGAAGTATTATCTAAAAATTTATCCCACTTTATAGAGCTGCAGAGTCTATCCGCAGCTTCTTTAACATCGCCCCCGAAATACTCCCCGCTTACTATCGCACCGCTTACGAGTATGGCATTGTCGATACTGGATATTTCGCAGTCTCCGAATCTTTTGGCCGTATCCGCTTCGAGGAAGTGACAGAACCCGTCTTTTCCCTCTGCCAGAATCCTGGATTTATTCTGGGGGTCGGTTAAAAATGTATTTATCGCCTTATGCACCCTCGCACTTGCCTCTTCTTTACCTATCCAGCCGTTCTTGGCTCCTATAGCCAGCGCTGCAAGCCCAAAACCCGTAGAGGCGATACTTGAATACGCATCATGGTTATTATCCAGAAAAAGACCTGTTATCCTAGACTGATTATCCCTGAAGAAGTTAAATGCCCTTTCTTCAATCTTTAATAAAAATTCTTCATCGGATAGCTCTTTTATGCTGACTGGCCCGGCCTTATCGGTTTTAGACTCGCTTCCATCTGTATATGTAGACATTGCCCGTAAATAATACCTCTGGTCGCGGGCAAGGGCAAACGTATCAAAATTAACCCGATAGCGGTTATCGGCTGTGTCATAGTCAAAACCTATTATCGTCCAATTTAAACCGTCTCTGCTATATTCAAATCTCACAGATTCAATGGCAGGGTTCTCTAAAATAGAATCGCAATTTATAGAAAGCTCTACCACCCCTTCAATAACGTCCGTATCAGAAATTTTATTGTTATTTATCCTAAATGTATCAATCTTGGGTTTATTTAAACGTATTGCCGTCTTTCCTGTGATATTTACAAAAAATCTCACCGTTCGGCCAAAAAAATTCTTATAAGGGTGTTTATTCCCATTCGCACTAAGCGTATCGGTCTCAGGCTTATTAGAACGAATTGATTTCTTACCCACCGCATAAAGCCGGTCTGAATGGCCGAAGAGTAACTCATCAATATATATTGTGCCTGAATTTTTACCTTTATTGGAATTTTTAAACACAAATATAAGCTCTAAAACCCCGGTGAGGTTATTTATCCCCCTAAACGCAGACAGGGGGATTACAACCTTCCTCCACTCATTGGAGGTTTCGTCTTTTATAAAGTTATTTAGAGATACCGTTGAAATAAAATCATCTTTTACGTCAAATCTCCTGTCAGAGTTTAAATCTTCATGTAATTCCAGGCTGATGTTCTCGCCTGTCACATCCCCCCTTATCCAGAAAGAAATATAGTTACAATCTTTAAGGTAGCCGGTATTCTTTATTCCAAGGTTATCTTCCCCGGCGAGTTTTATCCAGAAGAAGACAAAGCTGTCCCTGTTTTTTACATCAAATGACGCCTCAAGGGAGCTTCCGGAATTTCCAAATGTCAGGCCATCTCTATTTATAAATTCCAGCGCACAAACCCCCGGGGGGTTACTCTTGGAGCCAATAGAACCGCCGAGTAGAGTAGAAAAAACACCTTTATCAAAATTATCCACCAGGACTGTCTTGCTTGAAAGCGGAAAAATTGAGGCTTTAAAGCAAAATGATGAAATTAATACCGACAGTATCGTAAGATATCTTAATCCGGACATATATCCTTTACATTATTTTTAAAATCTTCTATGGATGTTATGTCTTCAATATTATGGACAACCACCTGAGGGCTTATCTTTCTGATAAGCCCCTTTAAGACATTCCCTGGCCCTATTTCTATAAACCTGGATACTCCGTGTTCTACCATATAGCGCACAGACTCCTCCCACCTGGTGGTATGGTTTACCTGATTTATCAGATTATCTTTTATTACTTCGGACTCTACCATAGGTTCTGCAGAAAAATTGCTTATAACCGGAATCCTTGCGCTGGATAAGGGGACTTTTTCAATATAAGCTCTTAAAAGAGTGCCTGCTTCATCCATAAGAGACGAGTGGAAGGGGCCGCTCACATCAAGGACTAATGTCTTCTTTGCGCCATATTGTTTTGCAAGAGAGGAGGCGTCTTCTATGCCGCCAACCTTACCCGATATAACTATCTGGGCAGGAGAGTTAAAATTTGCTATCTCTGTTCCTGTCTTATTACATACCTCTTTTACTGCTTGAGCGGACAACCCAATTATCATTAGCATCTTTCCCGGATTTTTCTTACTTTCATCCGCCATAAAAATGCCCCTTTTCCTGACAAGCGCAGCCGCGAGGCCAAAATCAATCACTCCCGATGCTACCAATGCAGAATATTCTCCAAGGCTCAAACCCGCAGTAAAAGCAGGTATACCGATAACATTTCCATATAAGGATTCAAAGACCCTTAACGCCGCTATGCTGACCGTTAAAACCGCAATCTGACAGTTCTCTGTCCTGGATAGCTCCTCAAGCGGGCCTTTAAAACAAAGCCCGGCTAAATCAAAATCCAAAACTGCATTAGCTTCATCAAAAACCTTTTTTGCCTCGTAGAAATTTTCATATATAGAGCTTCCCATCCCAACATACTGAGCTCCCTGGCCTGGAAATAGATAAGCGAATTTTACCATTTTAAAACAATAGCCCCCCAGGTAAGGCCGCCGCCGAAAGCAACAATAACCAGGATATCCCCCTTCTTTATCTTACCCTTGGCAACCGCCTCGCATAAAGCCACCGCCGTAGAGGCAGCGGACATATTTCCATATTCTGCTATATTTAAAAACACCTTGTCTTTTGAAATACCTAATTTCTTAACGGTCGCATCTATAATCCTTATGTTTGCCTGATGAGGTATAAGACAATCTACATCCTTACAGCTCAATCCTGCCTTGGATAAGGCTTTTTCCGCGGCATTCGCCATTGCCCTTACCGCAATTTTGAATATTTCATTTCCCTCCATTTTCAAAAAACCAAGCTTATCGTCTAACGCCTTATGGCTCATCGGTAACCTCGAACCGCCGGCTGGTATTTTTAAGAGGTGCGCAAGGGTACCATCTCCTCCTGTATGAGCTGATAAGATACCCGGCTCGTTTACTTTTCCTAGAATACAAGCCCCCGCTCCGTCTCCAAAAAGTATACAGGTTGAGCGATCCTTCCAATCAACAAATCTAGACAATACTTCGGCGCCTATAACGAGGGCATATTTATAAGTATTGTTAGCGATATATTGGCTTGCGGCAATAACGGCAAATATAAATCCGGAACATGCAGCATTTAAATCGTAACAAGCCGCCTCTTTTATTCCAAGCTTGGCCTGGACAAAACAAGCCGTGGAAGGCATCATCATATCAGGCGTTACTGTCGCAACTATAATTAGCCCGATATCCTCTTTTTTTATCCCGGAATTTTTTATAGCAGAATTGGCAGCGAGTACAGCCAGATCGCTTGTAGCCATCTCCGGGGAAGCGATGCGTCTTTGGCTTATACCCGTCCTTGTCTTTATCCACTCGTCGCTCGTGTCAACTATTTTCTCAAGGTCAAAGTTTGTAAGCGTCTTTTCTGGAAGGTAGGCGCCAAGACCCACTATCCCTACACTATCTATTTTATCTTTCATTGAAAGTCCTCGTTAGCTCTATAAAGCCTTCCATAACTCCTTTCCGTATGGCTCATACTAAGCAGCCATTGTTCCCCTCGTCCGCCACCGAAGCGAAGGCGGACTCGGGACTTTGCTGGCCGCGCATGTATAAGAAATGAAGTTGAGACCGTTGCAAAACCCGTGTTTTAGGCGTTTTTCCGGTGAGAGCATTGAAAAGAAAAGCTTTTTCAACGCTCTCAGTTTTAATTTGACATTTGTTAAGCCCCGCGGGTTTATGGTTCGACTTCGCTCACCATCCTGAGCATGTCGAAGGACACCCGTGCCTGCACGCCGAAGTGCATTACGGCACGCAGGCGTGGCACCTTTATTTTCGGTCTTCCGCTCGCGGGGCGGAATCCCGCCCGTCCGCCTCAGGTGCGGACTGGATGCGGGGTCATTTTTCATATAGCGCCTCTACGATTTTTTCGTTTATCCTGTGACTGACAAATTCGGAAGCGACCCTTATAGCATTCCTGATAGCCTTGCTTGACGAACGCCCATGACTTATAATACATATGCCGCTTATTCCCAGGAGAGGCGCGCCTCCGTATTCCGAATAGTCTATTTTCTTTTTAAGCGCACTGAAGGCCGGGGCGCTCAAAAATGCCCCCAGCTTGGTTATGAGATTGTTTTTCAGTTCTCTTCTTAACAATTTATTTATTGTCTCCGCAAGGCTTTCTGAAACCTTCAATACCACATTACCGATAAGTCCGTCGCATACAATAACATCGCTTTTACCTGTAAATATATCCTTTCCTTCGACATTGCCTATAAAGTTAAGCCTGGCAGATTGTAAAAGCTTGTAAGTCTCTTTCAGAAATTCCGTCCCTTTTGTCTCCTCTTCTCCTATATTTAACAAACCAACCTTTGGTTTTGTTCTATTTAATATATGGCTCAGATATATAGTTCCCATTATGGCATATTGGTATAGGTGTTCCGGCTTAGGATCTATATTTGCACCAACATCAATCAGAAGGCTGGCATCATTAAGGGTGGGCATCATAACCGCGATGCCGGGCCGTTCAATCCCTTCCAACAGGCCAAGCGTCAGGACGGCTGAACAGGCTACTGCGCCGGTATTTCCTGCAGAGACTAATGCGTCTGCATTTTTACTTTTTAACAGGTTTACCGCTACATTAATAGATGAGTCCTTTTTTCTTCTGACGCTTATGGCGGGAGACTCTTCCATTTCGATTACCTCTCCGGCATGAATAATATCAATCTTTTCTTTTGGGTAGCTATGCCTGGAAAGCTCTTGGTTAATTCTATCTCTATCGCCAACAAGAATTATATCAAAACCATATTCCCTTACCGCTTCTACAGCGCCTTTAACGGTTATAAAAGGTGCGTTGTCCCCGCCCATAGCATCAACAGCTATCTTCAATCCTCTAAATCCCTCCTTAATGAGTCCGCCCGAGGCGGACGAATTAATCCCGAGCCTACGCAGAAGATTTCGAAGAAATCTTCAAGTGTTTAAGCGAGGGATCTGTTATCACATTAACTTGCTTTGACTTATAGGGCTTCACAAAAATCGTTTCGCCCTTGATTACACCGATTATACCTAATGTAGCGTTTCTGCGAAGTAACACTTCGGCATCCCGAAGTTACTCTTCGAAGAGAAGTTACATTCGGGGAGAATCAGATTACACAGATTAAATCTCGACGAAGCATCTGTGCAATCTTTCTAAAATCTGTGTAATCAACAGCCCTGAATGAATTTTGTGAAGGGCTGTATCCGTTCATGTATAAATTTAGAAAATTAAACCCTCTTATCAATTATTTAGTAAGCAGTCGTAGTAAATTACTTTTTCTCTTTTTTGTTTTCCTTTTCGTCCTTAAACTCTATGAATTTTACACCCTTATAGTAGCCGCAAACAGGACAAATCCTATGGGGCATCTTAGGTGTTTTGCACTGCGGGCATACAGACAGGCTATTCTTTTTAAGCTTCTGGTGGGTTCTGCTCTTATCGCGTCTTGTTTTTGTATGACGTTTTTTTGGGTTAGGCATAATAATCCTCCTTTATTCTAATGAAAATTGATTAGTTCATTGAGTTAGTTGAGTTATTGAGTTTTTAAGAACGTAAGTAAACTCTATAAACTCAAAGAACTCTACGAACTCAAGGAACTCTACGAACTCAAGCAACTCAATTAACTCTTACAACTACATTGTCCTTCATTAAGATCCCTGCCGCAACTAGGGCAAAGTCCTTTACAATTATCCGAGCACAGTATCTTTATGGGATAATCCACTATTATTTCTTCTTTTATATCATCGCTTATATCCAGGATATTTTCTCCCTTCAGCTGAAAAAATAACATTGCGGATTTATTCAAAGATTTCTCGAATTCTTTCAGGCACCTTGAGCATGTAAATAAAATAACCAAATTAATCTGAGCGTCTACAAGTAGATTTTCCTTTTCCCTTGTAACGAAGGCTGTGATCGTTATGGGTTTATCAAAATTTATATCCTGCCTGTTCAGCTTCCACGGCGCCGCATCAAAAGATTCACTCAAAGAGATACCGCCGGAGGGAATCTCATTTACCCTTATCTTCATCTATTTGCTGTTTTTGTTATATATTACCTAAGTTGAGACCGTTGCAAAACCCATACTTTAGGCGTTTTTCCGGTGAGAGTGTTGAAAAAGCTTTTCTTTTCAACACTCTCAAAATTCAATTGTGGTCGCATTTAAATAAAGCCTTCCATAACTCCTCGGGCTAAAGCTCGAGGTTTCCGTCTGGCTCATACTGAGCGGCCATTGTTCATCCGCACCCTAAAGGGTGCGGTTTTCTGGCCGCGAATGTATAAAATTCTTCTTAAGTATTTTGTATGTATCTTTCGCTATCATCAATTCTTCGTTTGTGGGTATAACTAAAAATTTTATATTCTTGTTATTAAGAATATGGGAAAGGCCTTTGCATATTTTTTTTCTAATAAGCGGCTGATTTTCTCCGAGGCCAGCCGTAAATATTATCGCATCCACTTTTCCCAAAGATAGCGCATACGCACCTATAAATTTTCTTATCCTGTATACGAACATTTCTATAGCAAGCTTTGAACGCCTGTCAGTCTTATACCTTGCTATAAGGTCCCGCATATCGTTACTTATCCCGGATACGCCGAGGAGCCCGCTTTCTCTATTCAGTATTCTGCTTATAAGCCTATTTGAATATCCGAGCTTCTTTGAGATATAAAATATTATGGCGGGGTCTATGTCTCCGCTGCGGGTTCCCATGATCAAGCCCTCTAGCGGGGTAAAACCCATGCTCGTGTCAATAGCCTTTCCAAATTTAACGGCAGTAATACTGCATCCGTTTCCCAGATGGCAGCTTATAAGCCGTAACCTATTCAAAGGCTTATTTAATATCTTTGCCGCCTCCCTTATAACGAAGTTATGGCTACTGCCATGAAAACCATAACGCCTTATGCGGTACTTCTTGTAAAATTTATAGGGAAGTGCATACATATAGGCGTATGGGGGAATAGTATGATAAAACGCCGTATCAAATATAGCTACCTGCGCTATAGAAGGAAATAATTCTCTGCATATTCTTATGCCGGTGATATTAGGCGGATTATGCAGCGGGGCAAGTTCGTTATATCTGGAGAGCCTATTCAGTATTTGATTATTTATGAGGCATGGTTTTCTAAATTCTTCTCCGCCATGAACAACCCTATGGCCTATGCCGGAAATATCGCTTATGTCCTTTATAACTCCGGAATTTGTATCTTTTAAACCTGCTATTATCAGGGCTATCGCCTGCCTGTGGTTTCTTATGAACAGGGACCTCCTAATATTGAAATCTCCTCTTTGATATAAAAAATAGGAAGGCCTATCCCCTATCCTTTCAATTAACCCCTTGCATAAAAGGAGGTTTTTCTTACCCATTTCAAAGAGCTGATACTTCACAGAAGAGCTTCCGGAATTTAAAACTAAAACCTTTGACACTTACACCTCAAAGATGTGATCGAGATTATATCCACTATGTCCTGTACTGAACAACCTCTTGAAAGGTCGCTTGCCGGAAAATTTAACCCCATAAGAAACGGCCCTAACGCATTAGCGCCGGCAAGCCTCTGGATCAATTTATAGGCAATATTTCCCGAATCCAGGTTTGGAAATATGAGCACATTTGCATCCCCTCCTACGGGGCTATCAACCGATTTTATTCTGCAAACTCCCTCATGCACAGCTGCATCAGCTTGAATCTCTCCGTCTACCAGAAGCGATGGCTCTTCTTTCTTTAAAATATCTGTTGCCTCTTTTACCTTATCCACAGAAGGGCCACGTCCGCTGCCTTTCGTGGAATAGCTCAACATCGCAACCTTGGGAGTGATGTCAAACAATTCTACAAGCAACTCACTTGCGCTCTTGGCAATATCTACAAGCTGTCTTGCGTTGGGTTCCGGCACAATTCCGCAATCGGCAAATATAAAAAGCCTCAAGCTATCTCCGCCCAAAGGGAGCGAAATAATAAATGCGCTTGAGACAGTCTGAAGCCCTCTTCTGACGCCGATACACTGAATCGCTGCCTTTGCGACATCGCGGGTTGTAAAACCTGCTCCGGCCACAAATCCGTCCGCATGGCGTAACTTTACCATCATACCGGCAAAATATACGGGATTTTTGAGAATTTTTTCCGCATCTTCTATAGTCATCCCCTTATGTTTTCTTAAAGCATAAAAACCATCTATATAAGCCTTCAGCCTATCGTCATTCTCGAAATCCAATATCTCTATGCCCTCTATATCCAGAGACAGCTCTCTTGCCTTATTATTTATTTGTTCTTTTTTACCCAGCAGTATTATATGCGCAAGAGACTCGCTATTTGCAATGGATGCCGCTTTCAGAATCCTAGGCTCTGAGGCCTCAGGAAGAACAATTCTACTCTTAAACCTCTTTGCCTTTTTCTCTAAATCTCTGATTATCTCTTTATTTACAACGGACATTTTTTATTCGGCGTGTATTTTTTGAGGATGAGGCTAGCTTTTCTTTAAGCCTTTGTTGAACTAAGGGAGGGACAAACTCTCTCACATCTGCGCCGAGTGAGACTACCTCTTTTATGAGCTTGGAAGAAAGATATGAAAAGGATTCATTCGGCATCATAAATATTGTTTCAACGGAATCATCCAGCTTCCTGTTAGTGAGGGCCATCTGGAATTCATATTCAAAGTCGCTTATCATACGCAATCCCCTTATTATAACAGCTGAATCCTTCCTTTTAACATAGTCTAATAAAAGGCCGTCAAAATCTTCTACGCTTACACTCTTATTAAGCCCTTGAGTTACCCGTTTAATCATTTCGATTCGCTCCTTAACAGAAAACAGCACTCCCTTTGAAGGGTTATGGGACACTGCTACAATAACCCTGTCAAAAATCCCGAGAGCCCTTTTAATCAAATCCAGATGGCCATAGGTTATAGGATCAAAGCTGCCGGGATATATAGCAATATTTTTCACAGTAAAGCCTCTATCTTATAGTGCTTTGTCAAATAAATAGAAGTATGATTACGGCGATTAAAAAGACCGATTACAGAGATTGAAGCATCGTTATTAGTCCCTTTCTTAAGCTGTATCAGGAAGGACTATCCCTTCTGGATTAAATCGCTGTAATCTTTTTAAAAATCGCTGTAATCAACGCAAGCCTTGTTTTGTAGACATTACATTATAGAACGATAAAGCTGAATCTCCGTACGAAGACCTCTTGTATAATCGGAAAATGCCTACACAATCAGGGATTTGTTCCGTCTTGATATGCTCCACCACTATCAAACTTGAAGGCTTGATGATATCATATGTAGAAATTTTAAGCAAAGCTTTTTTTTCTATAGATTTCCTGTAAGGGGGGTCCATTATGATAATATCAAAGCTCTTTTTGCTCTTGTCTAAATCTCTCAGTGCCTTAAAAACATCGTCAAAAATAACAAATGCCCTATCCTCATAACCCAGCAATCTTATATTTTCCCTTATTGCGATTATGCAACTTTTTTCCCTCTCAACAAAGCAGGCGGAGTTTGCGCCCCTGCTTATAGCTTCAAGCCCGATAGCCCCGCTTCCACTAAACAGGTCTAAAACGTCCTTTCCGGCTATCTCCTCCTGTAAAATATCAAACAACGCCTTTCGTACTCTATCAGCAGTTGGCCTGAGCTCTTTTAGCCGTGGGACTTTTATTAGTCTTGAACAGTCTCTACCGCCTAGTATTTTCATTGAATCTTGTCAGATTTAAACCAGTTATTGAGTTTGTAGAGTTATAGAGTTCATTGAGTTTTAACTCAAGTGACTCAACGAGCTCAAGTAACTCAATAAACTAAATATTATGCTTAACTTATAAAACAGTTATTTTAAACGCATCCCCAAACCTTCTTACAAGTTCTGCCTTAACAGTGGGATTTTTATTTAGATTGGGGTCACTTTTTACCATCTCAAATGCAGCGCGCCTTGCGCAGTTAAGCAAATCTAAATCTGTGGTTACATCAGCTAATTTAAACTCTGGAAAACCATGCTGCCTTATTCCAAAAAACTCTCCGGGGCCCCTTAACTTCAGGTCTTCTTCCGCTATCTTAAACCCATCTGTCGTATTTACAAACGCAGAAAGCCTTTCCTTACTCCCAGTGGCCTTTATATTAGACAATACGATGCAGGTTCCTTCGTGCCGGCTCCTGGCTATCCTGCCCCTGATCTGGTGCAGCTGGCTTAAGCCAAATCGCTCAGCATGCTCAATAAGCATGAATGTAGCGTTCGGTATATCTATGCCAACCTCTATCACTGTTGTTGAAACCAGTATATCAATTCTATGGACTCTGAATTCATTCATGACAAAATCTCTTTCCTGTTTGTTCAGCCTGCCGTGTATCAGGCCAACCCTTAAATCGCCGAATACCTCTTTTTTAAGCTTCTCATACATCTTCTTTGCCGCCTTAAGCTCAAGTGTAAGCGATTCGTCTATTAACGGATATATTATATATCCCTGACGCCCCTGCCTTATTTTTTCCCGTATTAAATCATAGGCAAGCTCTCTCTTTTCCTCGTCAATAAGATATGTTCTGACATTACTCCTTTCCGCGGGAAGCTCATCTATGACGGATATGTCAAGGTCTCCATAGGAGGTAAGGGCTAGCGTCCTGGGTATAGGCGTTGCGCTTACTACCAGAACATCGGGATTTACCCCCTTTTGCTTAAGCAGGTTTCGCTGTTCGACGCCGAATTTATGCTGCTCATCAATTACCACCAGGCTTAAATTCTTAAATTCAACGTTCTCCTGCAGTAAAGCGTGAGTTCCGATAATAATATCCGCCGAACCTTCTTTTATCGTATTTTTTACAGAAATCTTTTCTTTCGCCGGCAAACTGCTTACCAGTAATGCTATCCTGATATTAAGGCTCTTCATTAATTCCCTGAGGTTATAGAAATGCTGTTCAGCCAATATCTCCGTAGGGCTCATAAGGCACGCCTGATAACCGCTCTGGACTGCCACCAACATAGAGAGAGCGCAGACTACGGTCTTTCCCGAACCTACATCACCCTGTAACAGCCTATGCATAACCCTCTCTGATTTCATATCCCGGCATATCTCATCAATAACCCTTTTCTGAGCAGGCGTTAATTCAAAAGGCAGCACCTTTATAAAATTGCCTGAGAGTGAGCCGTTTGTTGAATGGGATATTCCCTTCGGCTCAACCTTCAATTTCCACTTTCTTATAGCAAGCGAAAGTTCTAAAAAGAAAAACTCATCAAATACAAGCCTGCGCCTGGCTATCCCATGCTGGGTAAAATCCTTGGGAAAATGTATATTTTTAAGGGCGTGGTTAAGGCCGGAGAGATTATTACTCTCCCTGATAACCGGGGGAATGAAATCGGCGATCTTTCCTATATACTCTTCTATAGCCTGATTTATAGTCAGGCGTATAAACTTTTGTTTTACATCTGCGGCAAGACGGTATATGGGAACTATCCTGCCCATATGTATGGTTTGCAAGCTGTCTTCTTCTATAATTTCAAACTCGGGGTTTACTATGCTTAGCTTACCGTAGCGCTCCACCTTGCCATATAATATAACATTGTCTCCAACCTTAAAATATCTGCGCATATAAGGCTGGTTAAACCACGTCGCGTATATAACCGCGCTCTTATCCGTGATCGCCATCTCAAAGATATACATCTTCTTATGCCTTGTCCTGATTAATCCCATTTTAAGCACTTCGCCTTTAAGGGTCTGGAATTCGCCTGCCTTTAGCTGCGATATAGGTTTTATATTGCTTCTGTCTTCATAGCGGAATGGAAAATAACCTAACAGGTCAGCTATTGTATATATGCCCAGCTTGTTAAGCTGTTTATATCTAAAGGGGCCTACCCCTTTTATAAACTGCACAGAATCTGATATCATATCCTTAGTACGCGTCATAAAGCCTTCCATATCTCCTCGGGCTATCCCTCGACTTAGCTCGGGATGGTGAGCGAAGTCGAACCAAAGCCCGAGGTTTCCGTATGGCTCATACTGCACTTCGCCTTGCTCAGTGTCCTGCCTCGCACCGAAGTGCTCGGTACTGAGGTGAGCTTTTGCGAAGG
>JAGVOB010000041.1 GCA_020052955.1 Candidatus Omnitrophota bacterium
CCTTTCATTTTGGTTTTACTGCTTGTTTATGAAAGGATACACCCTTTTTTATTGCTGTTACATCAGGAATTTACACAATATATTTTACGTTACCCCCCGTTTTAACATCTTGACAGACTGGGGTTAATCGTGTATCCTTTAATCAGGATCAATAAAATCGGAGCAGTATAAGAAGTTTAAAGAAATTGAATTTAGAAGGTTTGTTCATCAAATTTTATGGAGGGCAATTCTCTGATAAGAGGGTTGCTTTTTATTTTACATGACCGGTAATATCGAAAGACGTCTCAGCGGTATCAGGAAGAGACGGTTTGAGTTTAATGAGTCAGGCGTTGATAGGAACCTTCTGAAACTGGACGAGTTGAAGAGCCAGTTGGATAAGATAAGCGTGGTTTTTCACGAATATGTTTCAAAGGTAAAGGAAGACAAGCTTAAGAATCAGGATTCAAGCCGCCTACTTAATTAAGCGCCTTAACTTTTTGAACCTCCGCAGCCAAAACCCAAAAAGCCAATATCCACTAAGCACTAACATATTTATAGGAGGTAATGTTATGAAAAAGGGCATAGTATTAATTATTGCATTTATAGGTTTGATATCCTTTAGCGGGTGCAAGGAGGCGCTCACCGGTCAAAGCGCATATGATGAGGCCTATCAGAATACGAAATTAAACCAGCAGGGCATTAGAGAAATAACCTATGAGCAGTTTATGAGAATAAGGAATCACAAAGAGGGGTATGTTCTTCTGGATGTACTCTCTGCGGAGAGTTTTAACAAAAATCATATCCCGCGCGCTGAATCCTTTCCGCTGGATACGATAAATAAAGAGAGCGCCGAAAAGAGGGTTATCAAGGAGGCAAAGGTTGTGGTTTATTGCGGCGGTTTTGGCTGTCACGCCAGCACGGCTGCAGCAAAGACACTTTCAGGCCTTGGATATAAAGTGCTTGACTATAAAGGCGGCTTAGAAGAATGGCACGATAAGGGCAACAAATTCTCATCAGTAGAATAAAGCCTTCCATAATTCCGCAGGCTTTAGCCCGAGGTTTCCGTATGGCTCATACTGAGCGGCCATTGTTCATCCCTGCATGTCCGGCAAGGCAGGCGCACTCTAGCCCCCTCAAGGATGGCATGGGTGCGGTTTTCTGGCCGCGCATGTATAAACTGATAACCTGCCAAAGGCCCGCCCGCGGACCGATAATCAACGCAGAGTGCAGTCTATGATAAGCCTTAAGTCTATAAAAACCCAGTTGATTCTGTATTTAGCCTGTTTTGCTGTTTTTTTAGCGGTTAAAGACAGGGATGTTATATTTCTGACTGCAGTAATTATCGCCGTTATATCAGCCATAGCGATAGAATCGCTCATATTCTTCGTTAAGACAAGGACGTTTCGGATAACGGAAAGCTCTATTATCTCCGGCTTAATTATCGGATACGTGCTTTCCAGCGACAATGCACTATGGATATTTATACTGGCATCCGTATCTGCTATCTTGTCCAAGCATTTCATCTGCCTTAAACAAAGGCATTTATTCAATCCCGCCGCTTTTGGTATATTTTTATCCATTATTTTATTCGGGGCTTCTACACAGTGGAAGGGGACATATTTCTGGTATATACTTTTACCATTCGGACTTTATTTCGTATACAAGATTAGAAAGATAGAAATAATTAGCGGTTATGCTGTTGTTACTCTTGCGCTATTCGCAATTCCGACAGTCCTGCAAGGGGCTCCTCTACGAAATATATTCGGGTACTTAAGTTACTTCTATATTTTTGTAATGGTGGTTGAACCGAAGACATCGCCTTTTGGCTTTGCGGGAAAGGTTTTATTTGGTATAGTCGTCAGTGTGATTTCTTTTGTTATGTATAGGGTGAATCTGCCTTTTGATGCAGATTTGCCGGCGTTACTTATGGGTAATTTGATATTTCAATTATCCCGGATTTTGCATTAGACCCTTCCTTGTAGGATTAGGAAGGTCTATCCCTGTGGATTAGAAGAATCCGCCCCGAACGAGTGCGAAGCCTACCTTTAGGTAATGCGAGGGGCCGCATGGCCTCTCTCGACGAGTTTGGCCGGCTTTGCGGGGTATCCCAAATTTTGGGATTATATGGCCGTAAAAAAGGGGTGGCGTATGGATAATAAAATTAACAGACGGGATTTTTTGAAAACAGGGCTTAGGTTTGCGGTGACTTCGGTGGCTATAACTGCTTGCGGTGATCTGATCGCTATGGGGGAAGATAGGAAGAAAATAGGCGAGATTACTGTAGGAGAAGATAATTTTATTATCGGAGTAGATGTTTTGAAAGAGAACAAAGCTGTAAACTTTATTTTTAAAGGTAAAAAGTCTATTTTAGTCTATAATGACGGAAAGATAAAAGCATTTGAAAATATTTGTACGCATAAAGGGGGCCCGACGAAGTTACAGGACGATAAGATGATATGCCAATGGCATGGTGCGGTTTTTGATCCTCTGACTGGCCGAGCCCTGAAAGGCCCGGCTCTTTTAGACTCAAAGCTTCCGGCTATAAATTTGCGGGAACAAGATGAAAAGATATACGTAGATGTTTGATAAAAAAAAGAGCAGAGGCCACATTCAATAAAGGTTTTGCAACGGTCTGTTATGTAAAGTGTCAAGCGTATACTTAAAGTTGAATCTTAAAGACAAGCTTTACCGGAATAGAACTTTCTGTTATA
>JAGVOB010000146.1 GCA_020052955.1 Candidatus Omnitrophota bacterium
ATGGAATTATTTTGGGTAACATTTAATGTGAGTCAATTCGATGGAATTATTTTGGGTAACATTTAATGTGAGTCAATTCGCTCCCCATAGGGGCTCTGCCCCTCTGGCACTCACTATGTTCGCTGTCACCCCGAAAGCGTGGGGACGGTCTCCCCGCACCCCTTTGGTTCTCGTCCACTGACGATGAAAAATAAAGCTGCCCCGCGTGGACTCGAACCACGATTAACTGATCCAGAGTCAGTCGTGCTACCATTGCACTACAGGGCAATGAATTTCTTTATCCGCCTCTAACCCAGCAGGGTAGGCCATCCTGATTCCTTTAGAGGATGGGCCTAACAATTTGTTGGCGGATAACCCCAACGAGTATGGGGAAATTATCGAAGAGAATTTCCCTATATCTTACGAGTCGGGGTAAATACAGCTACCACGGGCTAAGCCCGTGGAGCTCCATACTATATAGTTCTTACTAGCTAAATACCTATGCGGTTTTAAGCGGGCTTTTACTAATATCTCTATGAACGCTGTTTACCTTCAATTCGCCCCTTGGTTTATTAAGATCATCCGGAAGGATGATTTCGTTATTTATCAAAGCTGCCCCTACCACGCCCTCAAGGGATTCGCGGAACATCCAGCTGGCAGCGCCGGTGTAGCCGTTCCAGATCATTCGTCCCTGGTCAAATGTGGTAAATAGGTCGGCTGCCTGTTTGTTCGGTTGTCCGCCGTAGATCTCAATTTGTCCCGGCGTTACATGAGAGACCGGCGCAATCTTAAGCCACAGCCTGTATGCGGCCTCGCGATATTCATCCGCTTTAGCGCTATTGCCCTGGTTCTCAAATCGCTCTGCCAGGATTCGCGCCGCTTTTATAAGCCACTGGGCGCCATGGCAGTACATACCATTTTCGCGTACGCCCTCAGGATACTTACAGCTTCTGCCAAGATATGGTTTGGTATCTTCGCGCAGCGCCGGCCATCCAAGCAATATAACGTTCTCTTTCTCAAGAACGCTTATGGCGGTGTTAAACATAGTAAGCGCTCGCTCGGGATTAAAGCCGCACATGACCACCCACGCCGCTGTCAGCACATCGATTTCCCATACCCCGCTATCCTTCACGCCTATCTCTGTGCCGTCATCGTGAATGGCCCGTAGATACCGGTCGCCCCTCCAAGTTAGCTCCAGGGCAACCTCAAGCTTTTGCATCTTCGCAGTATAATGCTCCTTGCGTTTTGAGCCTTCTCTCTTTTCTATAATATTAACCATATCCTTCAAGATGTAACAGAGGAAGAACCCCAGCCAAACACTCTCACCCTTACCCTTGCTTCCTATCTCATCTAAGCCGTCATTCCAGTCTCCCGTCCCAATCAGTGGCAAGCCATGCTTTCCCATACGCTTTCCAAGCACCAAATCAATCGACTTTAAACAGTGCCTGTAAACAGAATCTGCCCTGGTTGAGCGGTGATAAAGGTGGCCCCATCCGTGCTTGTTCCTGGGAAGCGGCGTAAAAGGAAACTCGGAGACGACATATGAGGTCATCTCATCGAGGATTAAATCATCACCTGTATATTTTATATATTCAACCACGCTCCATACCAGCCACAGCAAATTATCGGAAGCATGCGAGCGGCTGGCAAATGCGGTCCGGCCGTCGGTTAGCGTAAAAAACCAATGCAATACGTCTCCCTCTATAAACTGGTGGGACGCATGCAAAATGATTTGCCTGCGTGCAAGATTTGAATCGGCCCATATCAGGTTCACGGTATCCTGGAGCTGATCCCTGAAGCCGAAGGCCCCGCTGCTTTGGTAAAATCCTCGCCGCGCCCAAATGCGCTCTGCAAGAGTCTGGTATTTGAGCCAGTTTTGAAGCTGATCAAATTCCGGATTATTGGTCTTTACCTCTACTGTTTGCGTGAAAGCGAGCCACCATTTGCGCGTATCATCAAGGCTTTTCCTGGCCGTTTCAATATTTTTATATTTTTGAATCAGCCTGGTGGCTTGCTTACGGTCATCGGTCTCACCCAAAATGACCGCTACCGTATATTCTCCGTGCGCGGGAATCTCCATGGTTGCCAGCAAGCCCGCTATCGTCCGCTCGTCAGTAATTTGAGCAGTGTCTGATTTGCCTTTTTCCGCCAGGAACGGATGAGAGACTGCGCGGCCCGTTCCAAAAAATCTTCCCCGTTTTGTTTCCACGCATTCGCTCGCAATTGACATGGAGGCAAAAGC
This sequence comes from Candidatus Omnitrophota bacterium, assembly GCA_020052955.1. Lineage (GTDB taxonomy): Bacteria > Omnitrophota > Gorgyraeia > VGKN01 > VGKN01 > JAGVOB01. The sequence goes on from JAGVOB010000146.1 coordinate 2,222, forward strand.
CCACCCCGCGCGAAAATTATTGCGCGGATTTTCAAAAAATAGTGCACCCAATGCTTTATTATAGCGAACTGTCAGGCATCCTGCCAGTTCGGGCTGAAATGACAGCGCGATCTGAAAGTAAGGCGCGATCCGCATTCGCCTGGGATAAGACGCATTGTTTCTTACGGTCAAGAGGTACACGCCTAGCGAATCGTTTGGCGGAACAAACACTGTCAGCTCGGTAGATACTGTTTGCTTCGTCATGCGGAATACGGCTGTTCCGTCAACTCCGAACTCTGATTCATATTTAGCATCGGGATCGTTCAGCGGATGATATGTAGGAGAGTACCATTCATTTTTATCGGAATCGTAAAGATATATCGCTTCCGCGGGAATTTCTTTTGTAACCGTATCGGGCCAATCCGGAGTGAGGCGGTTCTGCTGCGAATTTCCATTACTGGATATATGGAGCCCGCGATTGGTCACCATGATAGAATGCCCTAGTTCGTTAGACATTGTATGATCGTATGGCCGCGGCGTATATGGCGTGCGAACGAGAAGCTTATTGCCGTTATCGATAAATTCAGAGTACGGTTGCGGTGTCCCGGGAAGGATTTCACCGTGGCCTATAAGCGGTGATTTCTTTATCGCCCTTGACGGGGAAACCGCCTTAGCCCCCTGAATTTTAAGGTGCTTGTTGATTAAATCAATGGCTTTTTTCTTATCCGTTGCATAACCTATCATTAAACGGACTGTCCCAAATGCTTTAGGGGCTACTTCAAGGCCCAGTATAAGGCTGCCGATAGGGTCAAATGTCGGATATGGAGCGGTATCTACGGCATCCAAAAAGTCCAGCGTTTTCAATACGCGCGGCGACCAGATGCTCTGGGCGCGGCCAATAAAATCCATACGCGAGGTCAGGAAACCTTCCGGGGCAGTTTCGCTAGCCAGTATCCCCATGGACTTTGTATTCTTGTGCCAGGCCATGACAGCATTCACCCCGCTTACATATTCCATCACAGGAAACAACCGGGCATACTGGGTATGGAATCTGTCGTCAAGGGCGCGATTAAGCACCCACTCCAGATACGGAACAACCTTTAGTTGGCGCGTCTTATCAGTAAGATTATGAATACCGATAGTCCAAATTTCCGACGAGCTATCCTCATTAGGCAATCTGATATCTATACTTGTTTCTATGCCATTGGCAGTGTTAAACACCTTGAGAGAATCGCAGGCCCTTTTAATGTGGGAGGCTTCAAATGACTCTTTAGGAAAATTCCCTACGACCGGCCACCAGTTCTGCGCTGTGTTCTTGGGCCCTTGCGACGTATCCACGAGATAGAGGGCTCTACCGCAAGGATCTATGGTGTCGTATGAACGCCGGCTGATATCATATCCCTTCTGGATAATTTCGCTGTATCCCGCCCCGTTTTCTTTAAGAACAACCTTATATTCTCTGTTTTCTAATTCATAACTTTTTTCGCGCCGCCTGCTGGATCTACGGCGTAACGAGCAGATACCAAAGGAAATCCCCGTGCAAACCAAAACTGCTATAATGATAAGAAACAGCATCTGAGGCAGGGTGAGAGACTCAAGTGTAGAAAATATCCCCTTTCCTCCTGCGGCATTTTGCATAGCTTGCGATGCACCCCACGCCGAATCCCACTCCTCTCCGCGCGGAAGATAGAAAGGAAGGAGCAGCGGCCCCCATGTTGTGAACCTTTTAACCGCTTCCGGGATGTAGCGCTGTGCCGCAGCCGGACCGATGAAACGCGAAATCCGCTCATCAAGTTTATCCATACCTATAAAACTCAAATTAACCAGCGTCGCAACGCGTAGTCCCATATGATCCATCCAAATAAGGACACGGAAGAAGTCAAAGGCCATAATGTAGACAAAAATCTTCAGGCTCCAGTCGCGGAATGCTTCCGGAGACATCGTCATATTGTGGTAAGCAGCAAAGAGCGTGCGGATTGCGCCGTCCTGGTTATACCACGTCGGATTTGGCATCATGCGAAGGAATGTAAATATAATTGGCGACATCCATAACCCCCAACGCAAGACATGGAGCATATGCTTAACCAGGTCAACAAATCCTGCTTTCGAAAAGAAGAATTTTATGGGGGCTCTGTCTTTCTGGAAGAATGCCTCTATGAACACGCGGTTGATGGCAAATAACCAGGCGGCAACAGACCAGTTTATGACGCCTGCTAAGGCCTCGATAAAAAGCAGCTTTACCCCGCCGGTATAACTGCCCAGATCAATGCGGCCCCATTTGTTTACCAACGGATAGGTAACGTAGTCAACCGCGGATAAGCCCGCGCTGGTATAGAGCTTGAATTTTTCGATAACCACCGGCACCTGCGAAGAATCTAGGTAGAACGCCACGGCGCTTCCGATAAAAGCGCCTAATAGCGAATCGATAAAATAGAGCCTCCATGACTGGATACGCCCCTGGCCTCTGAAGGCAAACGAGAGGTCCCTTAAGAAGCTCACTCCTACAGACGCAACAAGCCCTATGATTAGGCCAAAAATAATCCTGTCGGGCATCTCTTGCTGAAAAAGCGTATGAGTAATCATATAAGCAAACCCGAATCCGCTAACCGCACCCCTGGCGTATAGGCTCGCATCGCGGTAGTTATAGCGCATCCTGTCGCAAAAAGGCAGGCTTCCATCAAAGCTCTCAATTATAGTTTTTACTAAAGGAAAAACTAACGCGCCGGATATAATCCCAACCATTATTGGAAAAGTGGTCATTATCGCCTGCGAGCTGGGCGCATTAATCAGCATGTTTAGCGTATATAGAATCGTCATAAGGATGCCGCTGTATGCCATACCCTTTTTCATGCCCGATACAGTATTGCTGGATATATTATCCTCCAGCGAAGTTATATTCCGGTGAATACCGTCTAAGATCATTCCTGTAATAAGATATACCTCTCCCCACAACCCGGCATGTGAAAGCATGGTTGTCAAAATAGAAACAATAAATCTAACCGCCGCTGGCAGCGAGGCAACGGCTGCGGTCGATCCCAGATTCGCAATATCCACAGATAAAACACAGCTTAAAGAAACAAAAAGGGTAAACAGATGCACCTTGGGCGTCTTGATTATCTTACCCTTTACCACCATACTGATTCCGTTTATCACAGCTTCGTTGAAGCAGAACACGATAAGCAGTCTCCCCATAATCCCAAGAATTACCGGCCAGGCATCAAGCGCGCCTGCGCTTATACAACCACCCAGTGTCTGGAGAAGGCTTGCATTTTCCAAGAGCAGCAACCACCCAAGAAGATACGGAGTCCCGGCGATTAATGCCCCGGTGACGGCTCTCAAATGCTTACCGGATAAAATCAAAGAGCAGACGTTGGAAACCTGGTATATCAGGAATGTAAGAGATGCCAAGAGGTTGCTTATCATCAATACTTGAGCCCATGTGGCAGGGGCTTGCAAGAGTTTCTGCCTGCTTGATGTAGCAGCTAGAAACCCTACAAGTAGAACATTTTGAAAAACTTCACCGGGCGTAAGATGTTTGCCGGTAATCCCTAATTTTAATAACTCGGCAATAACCGCGCCTATTAATCCGGCCGCCAAAAAACAGAAGTTTGGGTCCAGGGGTGACATGGTTCCTAAAAAGTATACCCAAAGCGCAGTCCCTATAACCGATACAATCACCATTCCATAAACAAAATCCCATTTAAGTCTTGAAAGAGTCGAAGCCTGCAAAGAATCAGGCTCATCGTTTATCGTCTTAAGCTGACCACAAGAGCGATATAGGCCAAACAGCCAGCCAAGAAGGGCAATAGCCAATGCTATGAGCAGGCCAATCAAAAGTACCATGCCAACCTTTACAAAGGTGAAGTTCTTCTGTAAGAACGTCAGTTTTACAAATTCGAGATCAAAATATAATATCCCCGTTACCGGCGCGCTAATCTCCATCGGGCTAACCCCTATGGGGTTAACTGCCATCGGGCCGACCGCCATCGGGTTGACGACAAAAACAATCTCCTTCAGATCGCCGATTATATTCCAATTTATCGAGTCCAGAAAAGAGTTCCAGCCGGGCTCAAGATTAAGCGGGATGGTCTGGATATTCTTTGTTCCCTTAATCTCCATATTTACAGAAACCTGATTAACCTGGTCGGTATTCGGGACCCTGATGCCGATTTTGACCGCATCCGCTGTATCGGCTCCCAGGCCGGCAGGATAATCCTTTGTCCAAACACCTATAATCGACCCTTTGGGCACCGAGTAGTTGAATTTTAAAACATCCTTATTAATAGTTTCATCAAGCGATTTAGTAACATTTCCCTTCCCGGGCCCGATATTGAATACCCCTTTCGCCCGGGCGTCCAGAAGACCAAAGGAGTCCGTAGATGCAAAGGCCACTCTAGCAAATACAGATATAAATGTTATGATCACCATAACTAAAACCGCGATGCGGCTAATCCAGCAGGATAGTCCTTCCTGATACCTCTTAACCCTACAAAGGGTAGACCCTCCTGATACCTCTAATCCAGAAAGGATAGGCCTTCCTATACCTCTGCTTAAGGAAGGGACTAAAGGAGGGGTCTTAAGGAAGGGACTAATCCGAAGTTGAGACCGTTGCAAAACCCGTGCTTTAGGCGTTTTTCCAGTATGCATCACCAGATCTCTCGTCGAGACTTCGTCTCTCCTCGAGATGAGAGCGTTGAAAAGAAAAGCTTTTTCAACGCTCTCAAGTTTATCTATCCGTCCCATATTGCTACATTTAATCTCGCCTTTGGCGGGACGAGGGATTAATTCCCCGCAGCTTGCTGCGTTACAATTTATAAGAAAGTTGATACCTCGTAGCAAGCTAGGAGGTAGTTTATTAACGTTAGATCTCTTGGGCAAAGCAGTTTTGACACACATGGTTTTATCCAATTCATTTCCCTCATGCATCCCATCAAATAATTTATTGGCGCTTGAACTTAATTTCATATGCCCCTTCCGCTTTTTAAATTAACTTGATAAACCACAAATATTTTTATATTTTTTTAATCTATCGTTTGCTATTGCTGTTTAATATAGGGGGGTATTTCAATAAAATTATTTTTTGGAGGCGCTTTTACTTTCTTTGCAACATTTACATCCTGGTTCGCCTCTATTAAAACCTTATTTATAGAATCCTGCGCCCTCTCCTGTATTCTTAGAAGGTGTATATAAGATACGATTCCGATAATAATAACAAGGGTTATGCTTAAAAACCAGCCGCGGCTTTGAGCGGGGGAATTTTCTCCGTCTGGCATAGCTTAACCCCTTTTTAAGTCAAATTTTTTCTAACGCACGATCAAACCTCTTTAAAACCCTATCTTTACCAAGCAGCTCAAATACGTCAAATATTCCTGGGCCGACAGTTTTACCCGTAAGGATAAATCTTGAGGGATGGATTAGTTCTCCTGCAGAAATATTCAGTTCCTTGGCAAGGTTTCTTAAAGCCTCCTCCGTATTTAAAATCGTAAATTCATTTAAACCCGATAGGGTATCGCGGAATTTGATAAGGTTTTCTTTTATAGCTGGCCTTTGGGCTAATTTTAATAACTGCCCTGCGTCATATTCTAATTTATCCTTTAAAAAATAGCCGGCTTCCTGCTTAAACTCTCCGAGTGTTTTTATTCTTATTGTAAATAATTTAACGATCTTTTTGAGATTAAGCTCATCTAATCCCTCTAAATCCTCCTTATCCAAAAATTCTTTTATCAAAGGGGTAAGGGTATTTACATCTAAGGCTTTTATATATTCAGAGTTCATCCAGTTAAGCTTATCTGTATCAAAAACGGCATTGACGGATTTGACGTTTTTTATGTCAAATTCTTTGATAATATCGGTTACTGACATAATCTCTCTGTCGTTGCCTGGCGCCCATCCTAAAAGCGATATAAAATTTACAAGTGCCTCCGGAAGATACCCGGCTTGTTTATATTCTCTGATACTGGTAGCGCCATGACGTTTTGACATTCGCGAACGGTCTTTTCCGAGTATCAGCGGGACATGCCCAAACTCAGGCGCTTTAAATCCAAACGCCTCATAAAACAATAGTTGTTTCGGGGTATTTGATATATGGTCGTCCCCGCGGATTACATGCGTTATACCCATATCGGTATCATCTATAACGCAGGCAAAATTATAAGTCGGAAAACCGTCTGATTTAATCATAACCTGATCTTTTATTGTGCTCGAATCGATTTCTATCTTGCCGTGGACTAAATCATTTATAGTAATTATCTTTTGCGGGACCTTAAAAATAATTGCCTTCTGCGTAATACGCTTGGAATTTTTTATTATATTACCCTCTTTGTCGCGTATTTCCCCTTGCGCCTCATAGGCAAGGCCTTTATCAAGCAACTGCTTGGCAGATTTCCTGTATATATCAAGCCTTGCGGACTGAAGTATAGGCTCTCCGTCCCAGTTGAGGCCTAACCATTTTAAACTATCAAGAATCTCCTCAAGAAATTCCTTTTTTGAGCGTTCAAGGTCAGTGTCTTCGATGCGCAGTATAAGCTTACCGTTTAAATGCCGTGCATAAAGCCAGTTAAAAAGCGCGGTGCGCGCACTTCCTATATGAAGATACCCTGTAGGGCTCGGTGCAAACCTAACCCTTATTTCTTGCATTTCTTGCAACAAATTCATACCCCTTCTCTAGTGCCCTCCTGTTAATATCAAGCAGATTCTTTCTGTGCGCAGGTATAAAGCCTTCAAGCGCCCTATTCAATACATCAATGTCAAAAAGCTTATCGCCTAAAAGCATGGCTCCGAGCGCTACCATATTTGCCACCTTTATGTTGCCCATCGAGCTGGCTATACCCGTCATTGGCACTCTTATCACCCTTATACCCTTCTTTACAGATTCACTCTCTCCTATCAATGATGAATTTAGAATTATAAGTCCTCTTTTATTAAGCCTGTTTTTAAATTTTTCAAAGGACGGGCTATTCATGGCTATACAAATATCCGGCTTCTCTATGACAGGCGAAGGTATATCCTCATCCGATATAATCAACATACAATGCGCGGATCCACCCCTTGCCTCAGCTCCGTATGAGTTTATCCACGTAACCTTATACCCCAGTTTCATAGCGGCATAACCCATGAGCTTTCCCGTAAACATTATCCCCTGCCCTCCGAAACCTGCGCATATTATAGACTTAGTCATATCAATTTAAAATTCAAATATCAAAAATCAAATATCAAAATGACAATCCAAAATTTAAAATTCTTGAAACATTTTGCCTGTCCGCCGAAGGAGTTCTTTGGCAAGCGGGAATTCTAATATGTA